>CAYUKT010000001.1:0-26861 GCA_964445285.1 uncultured Bacteroides sp.
GGGCCAAGACCATTGTCCGCAGGCTCTCTTCGGTGGAGACGCTGGGGGCTGTGGATGTGGTATGTTCGGACAAGACAGGTACCCTGACGCAGAATAAGATGACGGTGATGGAGTGTTGTCTGGATGGCAGATTGAGCGGCAGGGAGCAGACAACTGCACTTTTAAAAGGGATAACGGAGCGGCAGGATGCAGATGCCGGGCACAGGCATTTTCTGTTGGGAAGTATTCTGTGCAATGACGGGGTGTTGAATGATGTGGGGAACCTGGGGGATCCCACGGAGATGGCTTTTCTTTATATGGCCAGGGAGTGCGGCGCTGATATTGAGTATATCAGGCAGGAGTATCCGAGGCTGGATGAGGTCGGTTTTGATTCGGAGCGCAAGATGATGACCACACTGCATGGAGAAGGGACGGACAAGGCCGCCTATTCGAAAGGGGCGGCGGAACGGATCCTGGAAAGGTGCAGCAGGATGTATCGGGGCGGCAGAATCGTAGAGTTGTCGCAGACGCAGCGGGATTCTCTTTTGAGGACACAAAAGCAGCTGATGACGGAAGGGCGGCGTGTACTGGCGCTTGCCATGGAACCGGAGGGACGCATGACGGAACAGGACATGGTTTTTTTGGGACTGGTCAGCATGCAGGATCCGGTCAGGCCTGAAGCGGCGGCAGCCGTACAGGATTTTAAAGGGGCAGGAGTTTCTACCGTGATGATCACAGGAGATCATCCGGACACAGCTTTTTGCATTGCCAGGGAACTGGGAATTGCCAGCCAGGCTAACGAGTGTATTACGGGCAGGGAATTGGAACATTTAAAGGAACATGCATTTTTAATGAAGCTGCCCCATCTTAAGGTATTTGCCAGAGTGACACCGGAGCATAAGGTAAGGATTGTGGAGGGATTCCGCTCCTTGAATAAAACGGTGGCCATGACAGGGGATGGGGTCAATGATGCGCCCTCCCTGCAGGCGGCGGACATCGGAATCGCCATGGGATTAAACGGCACGGATGTGGCCAGGGGCGCGGCGGATTTTGTGTTGATGGATGATAATTTTGCCACCATACACACCGCGATCAAGGAAGGACGGGGGATTTATGAGAATATCCGCAAGTCGGTGCTTTTCCTGCTTTCCTCCAATCTGGGGGAGATTATCACCATGCTGGTGACCATCGTGGCGGGACTGCCAACTCCTTTAAAGGCGAGTTTTATCCTATGGATCAATCTGATCACGGATTCCCTGCCTGCATTGGCTCTGGGAGTGGACGACAACGAGACGGAGAGGCTGATGCAGGAACCGCCAAGAAAGAAGGAGGATTCCCTGTTTGCCAAGGGCGGCCTTATGTGTGTGATCTGTTATGGGTTGGTGATCGGCGGTGTGAGTCTGGCGGCTTTTTTGAAAGTGCCTTATGACCGGATTGTGCTGGAAGGCTTACCGATTAGTTTACATAACATAATGGAAGGGCTAAAGATATCGACTGTGCTGGCGGAGGCGCAGACACATGCTTTTACGGTACTTGGCATCAGCCAGTTGTTTCATGCGATCGGGATGCGGGATGTGAATCGTTCCGTATTTAAGATGAATCACAGGAATAATCCCTATATGCTGCTGGCGTTTGTGGTGGGTATTCTGCTGCAGGTGGCAGTGACGGAGATCACGCCGCTCATTTACTTGTTCGGCACGGTGAGGCTTAGTATGATGGAATGGGCGCAGTTGATCGCACTCTCTGCCACGCCGCTGATTGTGCATGAACTTCTGGTTGCGGTCGGCAGGACAGGAGTCAGGAGAGTGCGTGCACAGCAAGCAGGAGAAGAAAGAGACCGCTCAGCCATGATAAGTCAATGTGCAGCATGTGGCAGAGCAGACGCCCCAGAAGATAGCCGATAGCGAACAGGAGCAGATTAAAGAGCATGGCAAGCAGGAGAAACAACGGCCAGGAGACAGGAACGGCGGTAAAGGCCATACCGACAAGGATGCTGTCTAAGGAAAGGGCAAGGCTTAAGAGCAGGGCTTCTTTGGCGCTTAAGATCTGCAGATCCTCTTTGTTGGCATCTTCGGGAGAGAGATAGATGGTAAAGATGATATTTAACTGCTTGATGCGGCAGCCCCAGTTTCTGGCGAGACTGGGGTATTTTTTGGACAGATACCGCAGCAGGCTCTCAAACAGTTTACTGCATCCCAGGAGAAGCAGGAGGAAGAAAGAGAGGAAGGGGAGGATATCAGGGGGGATAAAGTAAAGGAGCAGATGGGAGAGCCTATTGGCTGCGGTGATAAAGACTGCCGGTACACAGACTAAGAAGGCAAAGGACAGCGCCTTGATGTGGACTTTCTGGGTGCCGTAGGAAAACCCGGCGGTCATGGAATCCAGGGAGACCGCTAGGAGGAAGAGCATCAGGGCAGGGATGAAGTGAAACATGGTTATTCACCTTATTATGCTTTTTACTTTATTGTATGGGAAAGCCGGATTCCTGTGCCCAAATCTTCATTTGTCTTTATCCGATGCCTTTGCGAGACTTGTATTCAGATTTAAAAAACGGTATAATATAGAGAATATTTTTGAAAGATAGCAAGAAGAAGCAGCGTATGGATATGGGAACAGGAAGGCAGCATGTTAAATAGGATTAAAAAACGGGAAATACTTGGAATCGTGCTTATCATAGTGGTGATTTTGACGGTTGTCATGGAAAGGATCAGGTATGACATGGCCTGGCAGGAAGGCGACTGTCTGGAGAGCCTTTGTTTTACGATAGAGAACAGCATGTCGGAGCAGATGATACGTTGTTTTCAGGATGAGACACAAAAGACCGGGTATCTGTTTCTGCCTTCTTATGCAAATGCAGGTGATGTGCATATTTCTTTTACCGGGGCATATGAGGCGGTCTTTATCAATGAGAAAGAAGAGTGGGTATTGAAGAGCGGGGAGGATATACGGTCTCTTTCATATGACCGGCCGTATGAGGTGCGGTTTGTGGATCGTGAAGGGACAGAGATTGCAGGACAGAAACTGGTAGTCATGCATTCTGCCAACTTGCCGGCGTTGTTTTTGGAGACAGACAGCGGCTCCATGGAAATGCTGGATGCGGATAAGGATTATGAGGAAAAAGGCAGGATCGTTTTGCTTGACGCGGGTGGAAGCCTTGTGTGTGCAGACCGGCTGAGCCGTATCTCGGGAAGGGGGAATTCTACCTGGTTTTATCCCAAGAAATCATATGGGATCAGATTGAAGAATCAGGCGGATTTATTTGGGATGGGGAGCGCCAAGAATTGGATTTTGTTGAGTAATGTGGAGGACAAAACTTATCTGCGCAACAAAATCACATATGAGATGGCGATTGCGGCTGGCCTGGAGGGATCGCCGGAATCCCAGTATATCGATCTGTATGTGAACAACAGGTATCATGGGATGTATCAGCTTTGTGAGAAGGTAGAGATTGATGCGGAGAGGATACCCATTAAAAATCTGGGAGAAATGAACAGGAGGCTCAATAAGGGCTTGCAGGAATATGAATGCTTCATCGAACAAACCGGCATCGGAGAAAAAAAGGGGACACTTCTTGTCCGGGAGATGTCTGATATGACTGGCGGCTATTTATTGGAACGGGATGTACCGGAAAAATATATCGATGAGGTCAGCGGTTTTCGTACGCAGATTCTGGATGACCAGTATACGATCAAGAGTCCGAAATATGCGTCTGCTAAGCAGGTGGATTATATCAGCCGTCTGGTGGAGGAGATGGAAAAGGCTGTGACGGCTGCAGACGGAATCAATCCTGATAACGGAAAAAGCTATCTGGATTATGTTGATTTGGAATCCTACGCAAAGAAGTATATTGTGGAGGAATTGTGTAAGAATCAGGGAGGCGGCGCTACGAGCTCCTTTTTCTATAAGCCGGAGGATGCTGTCAGTACGAAACTTTTTGCAGGTCCGGTCTGGGATTACGACAAGGCTTATGCAAGATTACCCGGGATTGATGGGAGCGCGAGGGATCTGTGTTATCTGACACAGCGGGTAGACAGCACCACCCTTTTCTGGCATCTGTATTCGCATCCGGAATTTCGACAGATGGTCTCGGAATGTTATGAAGATTTCTTTTCTGATTATATCCTGGAGATCAATAATGTAAAGATTGAGGAGTATGTAACACAGATATGTGCATCGGCGGAGATGGACCGTATCAGATGGCGGGAAATTTATGGGGGAGGGACTGAACCGATTGACTGGGCACAGGAAGCGATGCCTATCCGTGCATTTTTGCTAGATCGAAAGGCCTTTTTAGATGAGATCTGGATAGAACAGAAAAAATTGTGTACCGTACATTTTATTGGGGAAGAGTATTCGAGAGATAATTATGTGAGTGTGATCGCAGGGGAATGCCTGCAGAGTACGCCGATTGGAGAAGTGGGAAGCATGGAAGCAGGATGGATATTGGATGGGTGGTATACGGCAGATGGAGAATTATTTGACACTTCACAGCCCATCTGTGAGGATATCACGGTTTACAGCACAAGCCACTATGATTCATAAAAGTTACTTTAGTTGGTGGAAGGGAAAGATTCCGGTCAAAGAAATTTCCGAAATGATTTACGCCATCTGTAAAAAATGGTATGATATATAATGATATGTAGCATGTAATAAGAAATTACCGGGAGGGTATGGAAATCTTATGGAATTAATGTTCATTGGGGCCGATCATGAGGTGACAGGCAGCTGTCATTATCTGCGGGTAGGAGAAAAGAATATTCTGGTAGACTACGGTATGGAGCAGGGCATCAAAGTATTTGAGAACTGTGAACTGCCGGTGGAGGCAGCGCTGATTGATTATGTGTTTCTGACACATGCCCATATCGATCACTCCGGATTGTTACCGCTTCTGTACGCCAGAGGATTCCGGGGCAGCATTTATGCCACGGAAGCCACTTGCGATCTGTGCAGTATCATGCTGCGTGACTGTGCGCATATCCATATGCAGGAGGCGGAGTGGAAAAACCGCAAGGCTAAGAGAAGTGCGGAGAACGAGCTGGTGGAACCGCTCTTTACGATGGAGGATGCAGATGGGGCGATCAGGCGTTTGGTTCCCTGTGATTATGAGAAGGACGTGGACGTCTGCGAAGGTGTCAGGATACGATTCACGGATATCGGACATCTTTTGGGTTCTTCCAGCATCGAAGTGTGGGCCACGGAGAATGATGTAACCAGAAAACTTGTGTTTTCCGGTGATATTGGTAATACCGGACATCCGCTTATAAAAGAGCCGAAGAATACAGAATATGCGGATTATGTGGTGATGGAATCCACATACGGCGACAGGCTGCATGCGGCGGAGAGAGTAGATTACATAGAGGAACTGACAAAAATACTGCAGACCACTTTTGACAGGGGAGGCAATGTGGTGATCCCTTCTTTTGCAGTGGGCAGGACGCAGGAACTTTTATATTTCTTGAGACAGATCAAGGCGGGCAGACTGGTGAAGGGACATGAAGGATTTCCGGTCTATGTGGACAGTCCGCTTGCTGTGGAGGCCACCGGAATTTTTCAGAAAAACGAGGAGGACTGTTTTGACGAGGAGGCCATGGCTTTAGTAAGACAGGGGATCAACCCTATTGCTTTTCCGGGACTGCGGCTGGCAATCACCAGTGATGAGTCCAAGGCGATCAATTTTGAAAGCACCCCGAAAGTCATTATATCGGCTTCTGGTATGTGTGAGGCGGGGCGTATCAGGCATCATTTAAAACATAATCTGTGGCGGCCAGAGTGTACCATCCTTTTTGTGGGGTATCAGGCCGTGGGAACCCTCGGCAGGGCGATCGTTGAGGGTGTCAAAGATGTGAAACTTTTTGGTGAGCAGATTGAGATCAGGGCGGAGATAAAGAAACTGGTGGGCATGAGCGGTCATGCAGATAAGAATGGGCTTTTGCGCTGGATCAAAGGTTTTCAGGAAAAGCCTAAAAAGGTGTTTGTGGTACACGGTGAGGACAGTGTGTCCATGCTCTTTACCGAATGTCTGAAGGTGGAGCATAAGATGGATGCCTATGCGCCTTACAGCGGCACCAGGTTTGATCTGATAAGCGGCGAATTTATCTATGAGGCAGAGCCTGTGGCAGTGAAGAAGAAGGCCCATGGTATTTCCAGTGTATTTGCAAGACTTCTTGCCAGCGGCCAGCGGCTTATGGCGATCATCCATAAGAATGAGGGCGGTGCGAATAAGGATCTGGCGCGGTTTGCGGATCAGATCAATTCGTTGTGTGATAAATGGGATATTTGATCAACAAGGATTATGGGATAAGGGAATGGAGGGAACATGAGCGCGGCAGATCAGATTTTTATTGATATGTGCAGGAATATCCTGGAGAGTGGGACCAGCACGGAAGGGGAGAAAGTAAGGCCTCACTGGCCGGATGGAAAAAGCGCCTATACGGTGAAGCTTTTCGGGGTTGTGAACCGGTATGATCTGTCAAAAGAATTTCCGATCATGACGCTTCGTAAGACGGCGCTTAAGAGTGCTACCGATGAAATGCTCTGGATCTGGCAGCAGAAGTCCAATAATATCAATGACCTTCACAGCCATATCTGGGATGCCTGGGCGGACGAGGATGGTTCCATCGGCAAGGCATACGGCTATCAGATGGGCGTGAAGCACCAATATAAAGAGGGCATGATGGATCAGGTGGACAGGGTGATCTACGATTTGAAGAATAATCCCTTTAGCCGCCGGATTATGACCAATATCTATGTGCATCAGGATCTCCACGAGATGAACCTGTATCCCTGCGCCTACAGCATGACTTTTAACGTGACGCAGAAGAAGGGGCATGAGAGACTGACGCTGAATGGAATATTGAATCAGCGCTCCCAGGATGTGCTGACGGCCAATAACTGGAATGTGGTACAGTATGCGGTGCTCTTACATATGCTGGCACAGGTCTGCGATATGGAAGTGGGAGAGCTTGTGCATGTGATCGCAGATGCCCATATCTATGACAGGCATATTCCCATCATCAGGGAGCTGATTGAACGGCCGATTTATGAGGCACCGGTCTTCTGGCTGAATCCGGAGATCAGGGATTTCTATCAGTTCACCAGAAATGATGTGAAGGTGGAAAATTATGTGGCCGGGCCGCAGGTTGAAAATATTCCTGTGGCTATTTGAGGGTATGGAAAAGGGGGATTATTATGAACGGAATCGTAGCGGTGGATAATAACTGGGCGATCGGCTGCAAAAACAGCCTGCTGGTGAGTATTCCGGCGGACCATAAGAATTTCAGGCGGGAGACCACGGGTAAGGTGGTGGTGCTTGGCAGAAAGACGTTGGAGACGTTTCCACAGGGGATGCCGCTTGCGAACCGGACGAATATCATTCTATCCAGGAATCCGGATTATCAGGTGAAGGGCGCCATTATTGTGCACAGCAAGGAGGAACTTTTACAGGAACTGGAAAAGTATCCGCAGGAAGACATTTATATTATCGGGGGAGAGAGTATCTATCGTATGATGCTTCCCTACTGTGACGTGATTCATGTGACCAAGATTGATCATGAATATGAAGCGGACGCTTATTTCCCGGATCTGGATCGAGATGAGGCATGGGAGATCACAGCGGATAGTGAGGAGCAGACTTATTTTGATATTCCCTATCGGTTTTTAAAATATGAACGCAGGTAGTTAAGGGGTAAGATTTAAGATAGGAAGGGTATAGGGGTATGGGTCAGGAAACAAAGAAAACGGCGGTGAAAAAAGAAAAGGGGTCTTCGTTGTCTAAGGTGCAGGAGCAGCTGCAGCAGAAGAACGTGGAACTTGAGGCGGCCATGAACGCGGCGGAGAAGGCGGAGGGCGCCAGAGATATTTTCTTGGCAAATATGTCGCACGAACTGCGGACACCGATCAATACGATTTTGGGACTTAATGAACTGATCCTGCGGGAGAGCCAGGAAGAAGCGATCAAAGAATATGCACGGGATATCAGACAGGCGGGTAATGTGCTGCTCACGCTGGTCAGTGATATTCTGGACTTTTCCAAACTGGAGGCGGATAAACTGGATCTGATTGAGGGGATCTATGATGTCAGTTCCCTGTTAAACGACCTGATCAACAGTGTTTCCGTACAGCTGCGCAGGAAGCGGCTGGATTTGAAACTGGAGATTGCACAGGATATTCCTTATAAGCTGCAGGGAGATGAGATCCATATCCGGCAGATCATCAGTAATCTCTTGTCTAATGCCGTGAAGTTCACGGAGAAGGGCAGGGTGACCCTGTATTTTAATTGGAAGAAAATCTCAGAGGAAGAGATAGAACTTGATGTGATCGTGAAGGATACGGGAATTGGTATTAAAGAGGAAGATATTCCCAAACTTTTCAGGGCTTTTCAGCGTATGGATTCCGCCGTCAGGAGTAAAGATGACAGGACAGGACTAGGGCTTGCCATCACCAAGCGTCTGGTGGAAATGATGGGCGGGGAACTTACTGTGCAGAGCGTCTACGGCAAAGGAACGGCCTTTTCTTTCCAGATCAGGCAGAAAGTGGTGGACTTCGCGCCGCTGGGCGATTTTGAAAAGCATTACAGGGAGAGCCTGCGCAGTATAGAGGATTATCATGAGAAATTTATAGCGCCCATGGGCAGGGTGTTGATCGTAGATGATAATGCTATGAATCTGGCAGTGGCCCAGGGTCTTTTGAAAGGGACCAGGCTGCAGGTGGATGTGGCGGCCAGCGGGGAGGAGTGCCTGGAGCTGATCAAGCGCAAAACCTATCATGTGATCTGCATGGATCATATGATGCCGGTGATGGACGGCGTGCAGACACTCCATGCGATCCGGGCATTGGAGGGGAATCCTTCAAGAGATATTCCGGTGATCGCACTGACGGCCAATGCGGTGGCCGGGGCCAGGGAACTTTATCTGAAAGAGGGTTTCCAGGATTATCTGACTAAGCCCATCGATGCGGATAAGTTCGAGAATATGCTGATCGAATATCTGCCGGACAATGTGGTGTATATGACCCATAATATGAATATCAACGATGCTTACGAAGAGGAAGAGGCGGGCAATGAACTGAGTATCCGGGAGAGTCAGCTGTATCTGATGGGATTCAATCTCCGCAACGGCTTGAAATATATGGGCGGCGATAAGGCGCTCTACGGTAAGGTGCTTCATGATTTCCATTCGATCCTGCAGGAGAAGGAAGAGGCATTGAAGGATTTTTTGAAAAAAGGCGATATGCCGGGATATATGATCATCGTACATTCTCTGAAGGGAAATGCCAGGAATGTGGGCGCTGATGATCTGGCGGATGAGGCTTTTGAGTTGGAGAAGATGGCCAAGGCAGGCCAGGTGGAAGATGTGACGGTGCGGTCACCTATCCTGTTCAGTCTGATGAGTAACATGAGAAACAGTCTCAAGGTGTATCTGGATAATGAGGAGAAATTGGCGGTCAAGCAGGAAGAAGAGGAAGTGCAGGAGATCGAGAATATCACGGAAGACGATTGGGAAAAGGCACTTCGGGAGCTGGCGGATCGGCTGGATGATTTCGATGGGGATACAGCGCTTGTCAGGATTCGGGAGTTGAAGCGTTTTGACCGGCCGGAATCGGATAAGAAGATGCTGCGGCTCTGTGAAAAGGCGGTCAAAGATTTTGCTTATGATATTGCCCTTGAGGTAGTCAATGCGGTGCTGTGATTGAAACGAAAGGATGTAAGACTTGACTTTTAGGGATAATGGTTTAATATAAAATAGAAAAAGTAAATTTCTTCGGAGATTAACAAATCGAGCGAAGCTCGATTGCGAGATTCGCTTCGCGGACTTGACATACACCTGAGAGGAGTGGGGAATTATGGAAAAAAAGAATCTGGACTGGGCAAATATTGGTTTCGGTTATCAGGAGACTGATAAAAGGTTTGTGGCCAATTATAAGAATGGCGCATGGGATGAAGGAGAACTTACACGGGAAGCCAATATTACCATGAATGAGTGTGCCGGAGTGTTACAGTACGCGCAGACCTGTTTTGAGGGCCTAAAGGCATACACCACGGAGAACGGCCGTATCGTGACCTTTCGTCCGGATTTGAACGCGCAGCGTATGGAAGACTCCTGTAAGAGGTTGGAGATGCCGGTATTCCCGAAGGAGCGCTTTGTGCAGGCTGTGACAGATGTGGTAGCGGCCAACGAGGCGTATGTGCCGCCCTACGGTTCCGGGGCGACTCTTTATATCAGACCATATATGTTTGGTATCTCTCCCGTGATCGGCGTCAAGCCCGCGGAGGAGTATCAATTCAGGATTTTTACGACACCGGTGGGCCCTTACTTTAAGGGGGGCGCGAAGCCGTTGACTATCAAAGTGAGTGATTTTGACAGAGCTGCACCACATGGGACAGGACATGTGAAAGCGGGACTTAACTATGCCATGAGCCTGCATGCGATTATCACTGCGCATGAAGAAGGATATGATGAAAATATGTATTTGGATCCTGGCACCAGGACTAAGGTGGAAGAGACCGGCGGCGCCAATTTCCTGTTTGTGACGAAGGACAATAAGGTCGTGACCCCTAAGTCCGACAGTATCCTGCCTTCCATCACAAGACGTTCCCTGATGGTGGTAGCCAAAGATTATCTGGGGCTCGAAGTGGAAGAGAGGGAAGTGGAGCTTGCAGAGGTCAAAGACTTTGCGGAGTGCGGACTCTGCGGTACGGCTGCAGTGATTTCCCCGGTGGGCAAGATAGTGGATCACGGCAAGGAGATTGTCTTCCCCAGCGGTATGAACGAGATGGGACCGATCACAAAGAAGCTGTATGATACATTGACGGGTATCCAGATGGGGCGGATTGAAGCGCCGGAAGGCTGGATCCATGTGATCAAATAAGAAAGCCTGCGCGGATTGTCTGCGCTGAAAGAAAAGCTGATGAGAGGGATTAGGTTGGCGCCTGCGGGCATGCAATTTAATCCCTTTTTGACAGATAAATTTGAGTTCGCGAGACGGATCACGCGATCGCGCGCTGCTCGATTTGTTAATATTGCGGAGCAAATTTACTTTTTTTATAAAAGGGGCAGGAAATATATATGAATAAAAGGATTCAGGAAGAATATCCTTATCTATATGAGACACATCTGCATACATCACAGGCCAGCGCCTGCGCCAGAAATAGCGGTGATGAGATGGCGCGTGCCTGTAAAGAGTATGGTTATACTGGCATTTTTGTGACGGATCATAACTGGGGCGGCAATACGATCGTAGATCCGGGCCTCGCCTGGAATGACTGGGTGGATCAGTTCTGTCTGGGATATGAATATGCAAAGGAAGAGGGAGACAGGATCGGACTGGATGTGTTCTTTGGCTATGAAGCCGGTTATGACGGTACGGAATTTCTGATGTATGGGATTGACAAGGCATGGATGAAAGAGCATCCGGAGCTGCGTTTTGCCACAGTGGAGCAGCAGTATGAACTGATCCATGAGGCGGGAGGGCTGGTGATGCATGCCCATCCGTTTCGGGAAGAACACTATATTCCCTGTGTACGCCTTTTTCCGGAATGGGTGGATGGCGTGGAGGGCATCAATGCGGTGCATCACCTGTACCCTGAGATCGGACGGGATAAGCGCGGGTTCGATAGAAGCGCTGTCGCCTATGCCCATAAACATGGTTTCCCCATGAGTGCCGGATCGGATATCCATTCTACGGCCCTGTTTGGCGGCGGCGTGGCTTTTCGCAGGAAACTGGCATCGGCAAAGGATTATGTCCGGGCGATCCTGGAGGATGAAGACCGTGTGCTGACAGACGGTAAGGTGTGGTATGATAAAGAAGGAAATGTAATAGGATCATAAGGCAGCAGAAAGATAATAAAGGTAAGTTGAATGAGAAAAAAACAGTATTGCAGGATGACAGCGCTTCTTCTGGCAGCTACGCTGGCGGCCGCATCCCTCACAGGTTGTGGGATCGGGGAAGGCAGAGGGACCAAGGTGGTGCTTACCACAGGATTTAATAAAGATGAAGTGTTTCGGATTGAGACCAGTACCTGTACCCTGCCGGAACTGATGGTATACCTGACCACGATCCAGAATCGGTACGAGAGCGTTTATGGTGCGGAGATTTGGAACACCAATGCAGACGGGGTGACCCTGGAAGAGAATGTCAAAAATATCGCCCTGGCCCAGATAGCCCAGATCAAGACCATGAATCTGATGGCTGGGCGATATGAAGTGAGACTGGAGGATGAGGAGAAGGCGCAGGTGGAAAATGCGGCAAAGACGTATTATGGGTCTTTGAATGACAGGGAGATTGAATTGATGGGCGTGTCTGAGAAACTGATCGAAGACCTCTACACGGAGCTGGCGCTGGCGGAGAAGATGTACCAGTATACCATCAAGGACATCAACCCGGAAATCAGCGATGATGAGGCCAGGACTATCACCGTGCAGCATATCCTGATCAAGACCTATGCGCTGGATGGAACCGGTAAAAAGATTGAATACACGGAGCATGCCAGGCAGGATGCCTACGAGGAAGCCTGCGAGGTGCTGAAGGAGGCCAGAGCGGAAGATGCGGATTTTGATGAACTGATCCGCAGGTACAGCGAGGATGATAAGACCAAGTATTCTTTTGGCAAAGGAGAGATGGACCCTGCCTTTGAGGAGGCGGCCTTTAATCTGGGTACGGGAGAGATCAGTGATATCGTGGAGACGGAGTTTGGATATCATATCATCAAGTGTATCAGTACCTTTGACCGGGAAGAGACGGATGCCAATAAGATCAAGATTGTGGAACAGAGGCGGGAGGAAGCTTTCGGGAAGGAGTATGACGCTTATGTGGATACCCTTACCAGAAACTTAAATGAAGACTTATGGAATACGGTGGGATTCATTCATGATGAGGAGGTAACCACACAGAATTTCTTTGAGGTGTATTCGCAGTATTTTGGGGCGTAGGATGCGCAAAAAGGAGAATGTGTTGTAAGAGATGAAAGTGGCGGAAAAAGGTTATAAACGGAGATTTTCCCTGACTTTAGAAAAAGTTTATAATTCTACAAACCCGCATAAAATCTGGATAAAACGCAAATTATTAGCACTCTGTTCAAATGAGTGCTAATTTTGTCTTGACTTCTATTTTATAGGGTATTAAACTATTCCACAGGAAGAAAACAGGACAGGGGCCGATAGATGCGGCCTGACGGATATGGAAAGGAATGTGAGGAAAATTATGGAAGCAAAACATGGTAATCTATCAATCAACAGCGACAACATATTCCCGATCATCAAAAAGTGGCTGTATTCAGATCATGACATTTTTTTTAGGGAACTGATCTCCAATGGCTGTGATGCCATCACTAAATTAAAGAAACTGGATATGATGGGCGAATATGCACTGGCGGACGACTATAAGGCAAAGATACAGATCATCGTGAATCCTGAGGAAAAGACACTCAAGTTCATCGATAATGGTATTGGTATGACGGCCCAGGAAGTGGAAGAGTACATCAACCAGATCGCTTTCTCCGGCGCGGCAGATTTCATAGAGAAATATAAGGACAAGGCAAATGATGACCAGATCATCGGTCATTTCGGGCTGGGATTCTATTCTGCTTTCATGGTGGCGGATGAGGTGCATATCGATACTTTGTCTTATCAGGATGGGGCGCAGGCCGTACACTGGGAATGTGACGGCGGCACGGAGTTTGATATGACAACGGGAAGCCGCAGTGAAGTGGGCACAGAGATTACCCTGTTCATCAACGAGGACTGTCTGGAGTTCTGTAACGAATATAAGGCAAGGGAAGTCATTAAGAAATACTGTTCTTTCATGCCTACGGAAATCTATCTCTCCAAAGCTAACAGTACGGAGACACAGACCATCAAGGCGGATGAGAAGTTAGACACCGATGAAGTGGTGGAGGAGATTGCCAAGGAGAAGGAAGAGGATGAGCAGAAACTGAAGATTAAGAAGCGTCCGGAACTTCTCAATGAGACACATCCCCTGTGGGCGAAGCATCCGAATGAATGTACGAGGGAAGAATATCTGGAATTTTATAGGAAAGTATTCCAGGATTATAAGGAGCCATTGTTCTGGATTCATCTGAACATGGACTATCCTTTCAATATGAAAGGCATCCTGTATTTCCCGAAGATCAACATGGAGTATGAGTCCATCGAGGGAACCATTAAGTTGTATAATAATCAGGTATTTATTGCCGACAATATCAAGGAAGTGATTCCGGAGTTTCTGCTGCTGCTAAAGGGTGTGATCGATTGTCCGGACCTGCCGCTCAATGTATCCAGAAGCGCGCTGCAAAACGATGGTTTCGTCAAAAAGATCAGCGAGTACATTACGAAGAAAGTGGCAGACAAGCTCTCCGGTATGTGCAAGACCGAGAAGGAAGAGTATGAGAAATACTGGGACGATATCAGCCCGTTTATCAAATTTGGCTGTCTGAAGGATGATAAGTTCTGCGAGAAGATGACGGATTACATTCTCTTTAAGAATCTGGACGGTAATTATATGACCCTGCCGGAGTGTCTGGAAGTCAATAAGACGGATCCTGACGAGGCAGACGAGGAAGCAAAAGAAAACGCTGTAGATGAGAACGGCGAAAAGGTGGAAGCTGAAGTTGTGGATGAAAATGGTGACAAAGCAGAAACCGGGGCTGTAGATGAGAATGGCGAAAAGGTAGAGGCTGAAGTAGTTGATGCAGATGGGGAGCCTGCAGAGGATACCGAGGAAGAGGAGAAGAAAGAGAAAGTCATTTATTATGTGACTGATGAGAAACAGCAGAGCCAGTATATCAATATGTTTAAGGCTGCCAAGATGGATGCCGTGATCCTCAATCACAATATTGACCAGCCCTTCGTTTCCCAGCTGGAGGCAAAGAACGAAGGCATTAAGTTCCAGCGTATTGATGCAGATCTGACAGATACCTTTAAGGCAAAGACATCCAAGAAGGCGGAGAAGGAGATGGAAGAGCAGGCGGAGGCTGTAGCCAAGCTGATGAAGAAGGTTCTTAAGAAAGATGCGATCAAGGTGAAGATTGAGAAGCTTAAGAATAAGAAGATATCTTCCATGATCACCCTCTCAGAGGAAACACGCCGGATGCAGGATATGATGAAGATGTATTCCATGCAGGGTATGGGTGGTATGGATATGGGAATGTTCGGCAAAGAGGGCGAGACTTTGATCCTCAATGCCAACCATCCGCTGGTACAATATGTGATCGAGCATCAGGATGGCGACAATGTAAAGATGATCTGCGAACAACTCTATGATCTGGCACTCTTACAGCAGGCACCTTTGGAGCCGGAGGCGATGACCAAGTTCATTGCCAGGAGTAATGATATTATGATGCTTTTAACAAAATAAGATATGCTGATTATGAATGACCGGAGCCGGGCTTTTAGCCCGGCTCTGCTATTCTGCTGACTCCCACATAGATTTCTGAAATCTTATACCAGGTGGGATAATCCACAATCCCGGACTGAGGGAGATTAAATACCCGCTGAAACACTTTCACGGCATTGGCGGTGTTGGTTCCATAGATACCATCGGCCGCAATCCGTGGAATCGCCGGGTAATTCTGGGCGATGCGGTTGAGCTGTTGCTGGATCTGCAGGACTTTGTCGCCGGAAGCGCCCACATTCAGGTTATAGCCGGGCCAGGAAGAGGGTACGCCGGAGACTGCTACGGCAGTGTTGATATACATGTCACTGCCATAGTAATAGCGGATGATCTCGATGGGAGAGTAACCTTCGTCTCCCAGATACTTGGAGCCCCACTGGCTCAGGCCATCGCAGGTCACGTTACGTCCGTCACAGTAGGATGTAAAGATGGGCTGCCGTACACCGGGACGTGAGAGGTAGTTAGCAAAGATGCTGTCCACCAGCCGGTCGATGTTTTTGTAGATATTACGCCCGCGGATCCATTTTTGGTCATAGGCCGTGGAGGATGTGATGGTGAAATTATATCCCTTATTCCGATACCATTCGGTGTAAACCCTGTTTAGGGTAAAGGACATGATGGCCAGTGTGTTGGCATAGATTGCGTTTTCCGGCCAAGTGGCATAGATTTCCGAGGACACCACATTCTTGATATAGTCCCGGTAGCGGACATAGTAATTAGGTGCGGTGGGGTCGGCGGGGACACCGTCATGTACGATGATATATTCGGGGATGACCACACGGCTTAAGACGATTTCACCGGATTCGTCCATTGGTTTGATCTCATCCTCCGGAATCTTGGGCGGATAATCGCCGTAGAGGGTGTGGTCGGGAATGGCAATGATCTCTTCATTGTCCTGCGTCATCTCCGTGGGTGTCATTGCAATATTCTGGACGGCGGTCACATCTGGCAGTACTTCCACGCCGGATACGATCACCGGCTCATAGCCGGGTGCTGTGACAGATACCGTATACTCGGAATAGGGCATGGGTGAATTGGGTGTGAGGCTGTATTGCAGGGGCGGCGTTTTGAGATTTATGACATCTGTCTGGCCGGAAGAGTCTGTATTCAGGGTTTCTACTGTGCTGTCAGGCTCTCCGGTAAAGGAGATGGTGACAGATGCGTTCTGTATGGGGATCAGGCCGATGTCTGCAGTGACATTGATCTGCAGCTGTCCGGTGGTATCATTCTCATTCTGTGTGCTCTTTAAGATGTTTTCTTCCATAGGATACCTCGTTGATTCTCTTATCTTTAGGGTATGCAATTAAGGTTGCACATGCTACCTCATAAATGGTATACTATAATCAGTATGCGATATTGTAGTCTGCAGTCGATTCCTGACAGATGATGGCACAGTCAATCCCAGCTTAGGGAGTGGAAAAGTGAGACAGGTAATAGAAGAAATCTTACATGGAAAATTTAATTTTGAGAGCGGTTCCCTGGACTTTTCCTGCCCGCGCATTGAGTTGTCGCTCCATGCCGACACGGCCTGTGAGGGATTTTTTTTGGTGTACGGTCCCCAGGGGCAGGTGACAGAGGGGCATATCACATCTTCTGACCTGCGTATGGAATGTGTCACGAAAACCTTCAGCGGCAGTCAGGACGAGATCCTGTATCGGTTCGATGCCGCGGGAATGGAAGCGGGGGAAGAGGTCAGGGGCAGCTTTCATGTGATTTCCAATCATGGGGAGTATTATCTTCCCTTTACTGTGTCCATTGTGCCGGAGGCGATCACTTCCAGTCTGGGAAATATCAAAAATCTATTCCACTTTACCAATCTGGCAAAGAGCAGCTGGGAAGAAGCGGTGAAGCTTTTTTATTCCAGGGAATTCAAGGCTGTGTTTGCCGGCAATGACAGGCAGCATTATGCGGCGTATAAAGGACTTTCAGCAGTGCCCGGCAATGAGCATAATGTGGAAGAATTTCTTTTGGAGATCAATAAGAAAAAACCGGTGGAATATATTCCTGAGGAGAAGGAGATCAGGATAGAGGATCCGTTGGAGACCACCCGGTATGCGTTGGTAGTCAACCGCAATGGCTGGGGGTATACCCATCTGCGGATTGCCGTGGAGGGGGAGTTTTTGCAGGTGAAAGAGGATGAGGTGACTGATTCCGCATTCCTGGGAAATATTTACCGGGTCTATTATTATGTGGAACATGACAAACTGCACGCCGGCAACAATTACGGTGCGATTCTTCTGATCCAGGAACATGAGACGATACGGATCCCGGTCACCGTGGTGAAAAGCACTGTGGGCAGGAAACTTTTAGGCCTGCAGCGGGAAAAGAAACAGCTCACGGTGGAAGTGATGGCATATTATCAAGCGTTCCGCATGAAGAAGATTGGCACAAAGACTTGGCTTACGGAAACCAATAAGCTGCTGGGGCGCATGGCGGAGATAGATGACAAGGATGTGGCAGTGAAGCTTTTTACAGCGCAGATCCTGCTCACGGAGGAGCGTTATAACGAGGGCAGGTGGCTGATCGAGAAGCAGCGGGATACGGTGGAGATGGGGAAGGACGCCAATCCGGCGCTGTGGTGTTACTATCTGTATCTGACCACGCTTTACAGTAAGGAAGAACGTTATGTGGATGAGGTGGCGGATATCGTGGAGAGCGTCTATGAGCGCAATCGCGGCAACTGGCGGATCGCCTGGCTTTTGTCCTATCTTTCGGAAGAGTATGTGAAGAGTCCTGCCCGCAAGTGGGCACTCTTGGAGGAGCTGTTTGCTTATCACTGCACTTCCCCGGTCATTTACATAGAAGCGTGGAATCTTATCCGCGCGAATCCGGCGATGCTCTTAAAGCTGGATTTATTTGAACGGCAAATATTAACTTATGCGGTCAAAAACGACCTTTTAAAAGAGGATGTCATCCGGCAGATCGTTTATCTGGCCCAGCACCAGCGGGGGTACTCAGACAGTCTGTATAAGATTCTCGCAGGCTGTTATGAGAAGATGCCGGACAGTGAGATCCTGCATGCGGTATGCAGTCTGCTCATCAAGGGCAATTGCCGCGGGGAAGAATATTTTAGATGGTATTCGGCGGGAGTGGAGGAGAATCTGCGGATCACGAGACTCTATGAATATTATATGATGTCCATTTCCCTGGATTATGACGGACCGCTGCCGAAGATGATATTAATGTATTTTGCCTATCAGAGCGATCTGCATTATGAGATTACGGCCTATCTCTATGCTTATGTCCACAGGCACAGGGAGGAGATGCCGGATATTTATGTAAACTATACGGCAGCCATGGAACGTTTTGTTTTGGAGCAGATGAAACGGGGACGTGTGAATAAGCATCTGGCTTATCTCTACCGTCACATCATCAGTCTGCCCATGGTGGATGAGGAGAGTGCCAAGGCGCTGGCTTCCCTGTTGTTTGTAAGGGAAATCCGGGTGGCATCCGATAAGATCAAAGAGGTGATCTTGTCCTATCCTTATCGAAAGGACCTGAAAGTCTATCCGCTTACGGGGGGCAGGGCGCTGGTGCCTGTCTATGCTTCCGACTGTAAGATTCTTCTGGGGGATGGGGCAGGCAACCGCTACAGTACGAGCGTGGAGTACCAGATGGAGACACTGCTCAGTCCGGTCAGGCTGGCGCTGATGATATCGCCCTTTGTGCGCGATCACTTGGGTTATGCGATCTACATGTGTTATGAGTATCAGAATACACTTACGGTACAGGATGACAATGTGGATCTGTTTGCACTGCTTGCACAGTCGGAGCGGATCGAGGATCATACCAGGCGCATGATCCGCAGGATGCTGGTTGACTTCTATTATGAAAAGGACAGAATGAGGGAGTTAGATGATTTCCTGCTTGCCCTGCATCCGGAAGAAATCCGAGCCAAAGACCGCGGGGAGATCGTGCGCTGTATGGTGAACCGGGGGATGTATGAGGAAGCCTACGAGTGGGTCTGCCGCTACGGTCCCTACAGCATGGATGCCAAGACGCTGTTAAAATTGTGCAGCCGGCTTCTGGATCTTTTGGAGATTGAGGACGATCCGCTGATGACGGCCGTGCTGTTTTATGTGATGCAGAAGGGGAAGTACGATGATAATGTGCTGCAGTATCTGGTGCGTTATTTTAACGGAAGCATCAAGGATATGCGGGATGTGTGGAAGACGGCACAGGCTTTTGGCGTGGATACATACGGCTTGTGTGAGCGCATGATCGTGCAGATGCTCTACACGGGCGCCCATGTGGGAGAAAAGATTGAGATTTTCCGTTCCTATAATAAGAGCGGGGGCAGCGAACGCCTGCGGGCGGCCTTTCTGTCACAGTGCTGTTATGATTATGCGATAGGCGAGCAGATTACGGAAGATTATGTATTTCAGAGCGTCCTGCAGCTGTATCTGGAGGGCGTACAGCTGCATCTGGTCTGTAAGATAGCCTGTCTGCGCTATTATGCGGAGAATCGGCAGGAGCAGACGAACACAGTCAGGCGGGCCTGCGCAGATTTCCTGCGAGGGCTCTTGGACAAACAGATCGTGCTGCCGCTCTATAAAGAATATCAGGGTCTGCTGCCGCAGATGGATGCCTATCTGGATAAGACCATGGTGGAGTATCGAGTGAGACCGGGCAGCCGGGCGGTCATCCATTATGTGATCCAGAGTGAAGATACCGAGGAGAATGAGTACTGCAAAGAAGAGATGCGGGACATGTTCGGCGGTATCTGCGTGAAGGAGTTTGTGCTGTTCTTTGGGGAGAGACTGCAGTATTATATCACAGAGGAAACAGAGAACGGCGAACAGCTGACCAAGAGCGGCACCATCAATAAGAGCGATATCGGTCAGGAAAGTTTTGAAAACCGGTTCTCCATGCTCAATGATATCATGATCGGTAAGACATTACAGGATTACGACACCGTGGATAACCTGCTGCGGGAATATTACAGGCAGGATCATATGGTGGAACAGATATTTATGACGCTGCGCTGAACGGTTATCGGCCGGCAGCAGGCGGATCAAAGGGAGTAAAAAGCAGGGATTATGTTCTTGGAGCGTAAGGATAAGGAGAAAGAGGAGAACAAACTGCATAAAGGAAGCGTACTGGTGGGGTATGACCTGGGGGAACAGTATTCCCAGATCAGTTACTGTGTCTATGGAAATGAGGATGTGGACACGGTGGCCACGGTGGTGGGTACGAAACAGTACAACATACCGACTGTGTTATGTAAACGAAAAGGGGTCAACCAGTGGTTCTACGGCAAGGATGCCGTGAAGAACAGCGAAGAGGAAGATATGTTCGCGGTGGAGAATCTGTTATCTCTGGCCAGAAAAGGGGAAAAGATCACGCTGGATGGGGAGAGCTATGATCCGGTGGCGCTGGTCACACTCTTTATGCGGCGCAGCCTGACCCTGATGAATCTGATCGCTTCTATTGAAAATATAGCGGCGATCATGTTTACGGTGGATGAACTGGATGACCGGATGGTGGAGATCCTGGCGCAGGCGGCGGCTAACCTGAACCTGAAGACGCCCCATATTTATTTCCAGAGCCATACGGAGAGTTTTTATGCCTTTATGCTGCACCAGCCGCCGGAGCTGTGGACTTATCAGGTGATCGCCTGCGAGCATGACGGCAGGCGTCTCAAGACCTATCGTATGGAATGTAATAAGCGGACGACACCCATTGTGACGCTGATCGAGGAACAGATTTATGAGACCCTGGTGATCCCGGAGGAGGATGAGGAAGAACAGGTCAAGAGGGATGCCTTTCGTCTGGCGGACGAGCGGTTCCTTGGGATTCTGGAGGAGATGTGCGAGGGACATATCACTTCCAGCGCCTATCTTCTGGGAGATGGGTTCCGGGAGGACTGGCATGAGCGTTCCCAGCAGTTTTTATGTCACAACAGACGGGTTTTTAAGGGCAACAATCTCTTTAGCAGAGGGGCAGTCTATGGTATCCTGGAGAAGCTGGATCCGGGGGAAGCAGGGAGAAGCCATGTTTTCTTAGGAAAGGACAAGCTGAAATCCAATGTGGGCATGCATGTGATGCGGCAGGGGAAAGAATCTTATTTTGCCCTGTTAGACGCCGGTGAGAACTGGTATGAGATACACAGGGAATGTGAGTTCCTTCTGGGCAGTGTGAAGAAACTGGAATTTGTCGTCACACCGCTTAATGGTAAGAATGCGGAGACGAAGGAGATACCCCTTGCGGGGGCAAAGGAGACCGGCGCTCCCTTCACACGTTATGCGCTGGAAGTGTGGATGAGTACGCCGGATACAGTGCAGGTGAAAGTCACGGATCTAGGCTTTGGGGAACTTTTCCTGGCTGGCGGCCAGGTGTGGGAGAAAGCGTTTCAGGTATCCTGATCCTGTGGGGAAAGGACGGCAAAACGTATGAGTCATATGATTTTGGGAACCGGCAGATATGCCGAAAATCCTTATTATATGGAAAAATTTTATGTAAATCTATATTCGGTGGAAGAGTTGTGCTTTGTATTGGTGGATAAGGCGGAACTGTTGGATCAGGAAATTATGCGGCGGGATATGGTGCGCTGGCTGGATGAGGAATGCGGCTTGAGCGATCTGGCTCATGCGCTTTATGCCCTTTTAAACCAGAAGGGTTCCACGGTGGCTTTTGTGGGTACAATATTAGAGTATGTGTGCCTTTATTCCCCGGAAGTGATCGCCCGTACCGAGGAGATCGTGCGAAACAATGAAGGGCTGAGTCCTTATGAGCGGCACAAGGCGAAGGCTGATTATCTGTTGAAGGAGAGACGCTATTTTGCAGCCATGGAGCAGTATCAGGGTCTGCTGTCGATGCTCTCCGACTCGGACAGTCTTTTACAGGCCAAAATTTACCACAATATGGGGGCGGCCTGTGCAGGCATGTTCATGTATGAGCGGGCGGCGGACTGGTTTATGAAATCTCATGAGATAGACGGCAGACAGGAGAGCCTGATATTATATCTGGCTTCTCAGCGGATGAGGTATTCGGATAAAGAGTATATTGATTATATCGCCGAACATCCGGAGTATCATGACGCTTCCCTGAAGGTGGAACGGATGATGGAGCGGGCATCCGGGGCCTTTGAAGGATCGGATGAAAACCGTATGCTTGTGACCTTGCAGGTGTTTAAGGAGGAGGGAAACGGGATATTCGGCAATACCGCACCCTACTATAATGAGATTGAGCGGCTGACGGCGGAGCTCAAGGAAAAGTACCGCGCATACACTGCATAAGAGATTGAGGAAGTGATGGGGGACAGCGATGGGATTTATTAAAAATTTACTGGCGAGATTCCGGAGAGGCAGCTATGAGGACTTCGAGGAGGAGGCCTGGGAGGAAGAGGAATCCGAAAAGCAGATAGATTATACCAATAAAGAGCAGCGAAGCGACTATGTGAGAAATTGTCTGGAAAAAATGGCGGATGCCACGAAAGAACTGGAAAATCTCACCTTTGAGTACAACATGGTGACCTCTTACCTGAAAGATATGGAAGAGATCGAGGCACTGCCGCCGGAGGAGAGCGAGCAGCTGAAAGAATGTGCCAAGCGGGTTTCCCTGTTACAGGACAGTAAGTCTGATTTTATGGGGCGGCCCCACCGGATCACGGACGAGAAGTACCGCATGATGGAGCGGATTGAGGATCAGGTAGAGGAGGGGTATCAGAAGATCACTGAGGCGGAGGAGTATCAGGATCTGGTACGCAAGGATCTAAACCGTCTCGATGGGGAAAAACATGCTTACCTCTATCGTAAAAATGAGGTCATGAGGCTGATTGCGGATACCAAGGGTATGGCGGTCATCTGTGTGGTGGCGCTGGGATTATGTATCCTGCTTCTTGTGCTGCTGCAGTATTTCCTGGATATGGATACCCAGATGGGATATTATCTGGCGGCGGGGGCAGCGGCCCTGGTGATCACGATCATCTACATCAGGCATGTGGATGCCAGACGGGAACTGCGCCGGGTGGAGACCGGGATCAATAAGATCATTCTCCTGCAGAACAAGGTGAAGATACGCTATGTGAACAATACCAATCTTCTGGATTATCTCTATATGAAATATGGCGTGAGGAGCGGCCAGGAACTGATGCAGATGTGGGAGAATTACAAGATAGAGAAGGAAGAGCGGGAGAAGTTCAGGCGGGCGGAGCTGGATCTGGATTATTGCCAGCAGGAACTGTTAAATATCTTAAAATGTTATCAGATTCAGGATCCGGCCATCTGGCTGCATCAGACTGAGGCCATCCTGGACCATAAGGAGATGGTGGAGATCCGCCATAACCTGATCATCAGAAGACAGTCCTTGAGACGGCGTATGGATTATAATAAGGAAGTGGTGGCCGGTTCTTCCCAGAAAGAGATTAAGGAACTGGTGGAGAAATATCCGCAGTATGCAAAGGAGATTATGAAGACAGTAGAGGAATACGAGGAAAAATTTCAGGGATAAACAACTAAGGGAGTATAGGGGGCGGTGATCTGTCGTCTGTGGAGAGAGGACGGAAATCCAAGATAAGGAAGGGTAATTGAATATGCAACAGACAGACAAGCTTTCTGAGGAGTGCGGGGTCTTCGGCATCTATGATTTCGATGGCGCGGATGTGGCTTCCACGATCTACTACGGGCTGTTCGCCCTGCAGCACAGAGGGCAGGAGAGCTGTGGTATCGCGGTCAGTGACACTGCAGGACCCAAGGGGAAGGTTCTTAGCGCAAAGGAGATGGGGCTTCTCAATGAGAATTTCACTCCCGACACGCTGGAGAAACTGAAAGGGGATATCGGCGTGGGGCATGTGCGGTATTCCACCGCCGGCAGCAGCACCAGGGAGAATGCCCAGCCTCTTGTCTTAAATTATGTGAAAGGTACGCTGGGACTTGCCCATAATGGCAATCTGATCAATGCACCAAAGCTGCGCAGGGAGCTGGAATATTCCGGGGCTATTTTCCAGACCACTATTGATTCGGAAGTGATCGCTTACCACATTGCCAGGGAACGTCTTAAGAGCCATTCGGTGGAGGAGGCTGTGGGACGTGCCATGAGGAAGATTAAAGGCGCCTATTCTCTGATCGTTATGTCTCCCAGAAAACTGATCGGGGCCAGAGATCCTTACGGGTTTAAGCCCCTTTGTATCGGCAGACGCGACAATGCCTATATTTTGGCATCGGAGACCTGTGCTTTGGATACGATCGGTGCCGAATTTGTCCGGGATGTGGAGCCGGGAGAGATAGTGACCATTTCCCCGGAAAAGGGGATGGAATCGGATCGGAGCATGTGCCTGAATCCGCAGTGTCAGGGAAGATGTGTCTTTGAATATATTTATTTTGCCAGGCCGGACAGCCGGATTGACGGCGTGAGCGTCTATGAATCCCGTATCCGTGCGGGGCGGTTCCTGGCCATGGATTCTCCTGTGGAGGCGGATCTGGTGGTGGGCGTGCCGGAGTCAGGCAACTGTGCGGCGCTTGGATATTCCTTGGAGTCCGGTATCCCCTATGGACAGGCCTTTGTCAAGAATACCTATGTGGGGCGGACTTTTATTAAGCCCGGACAGAAAAGCCGGGAGAGCAGTGTGCAGGTGAAACTCAACGCCATCCGGGAAGCGGTGGAAGGTAAGCGGATCATTATGATTGATGACTCCATTGTGCGGGGGACCACCTCGGACCGGATTGTCAGGATGCTGCGCGAGGCGGGAGCCAGGGAAGTACATATGCGGGTCAGTTCGCCGCCGTTTTTATATCCCTGTTATTTTGGAACTGATGTGCCTTCCAGAGAGCAGCTGATTGCCTATGGACGCTCGGTGGAAGAAGTGCGGCAGATCATCGGCGCGGATACGCTTGGATACTTGAGACTGGAAAGGCTTAATGAGCTGGCTGGCGGCAGGCCCATCTGTATAGGGTGTTTTACAGGAAAATACCCGATGGAGCCGCCGAAAGAGGATATTCGTGGAGAGTATGATCAATAGTGCGGGGAGAGCTCCTATAAATGGGGAAAGCTCCGCGCGGATAGCATCATAGATAAAAGTAGAAAGGAAAATAGGGATGAGTACAGACAAATATGTAAGCCCGTTATCGGAGCGTTATGCCAGTGAACAGATGCAGTATATCTTTTCACCGGACATGAAATTCAGGACCTGGCGGCGGTTGTGGATCGCGCTGGCGGAGACAGAGATGGAACTGGGGTTGAGCCAGAACGGCCAGCCGGTGATCACCCAGGAGCAGATTGATGAACTGAAGGCTCATGCAGAGGATATCAATTATGATGTGGCCAAGGCCAGGGAAAAGGAAGTGCGCCATGATGTGATGAGCCATGTCTATGCCTATGGACAGCAATGTCCGAAAGCGGCGGGGATCATTCATCTGGGAGCAACTTCCTGTTATGTGGGAGATAACACAGATATCATTGTGATGACGGAGGCGCTGAAACTGGTCAAACGGAAACTGGTGAACGTGATTGCAAAACTGGCGAAGTTTGCGGATACTTATAAGAATCTGCCCACACTGGCATTTACCCACTTCCAGCCGGCGCAGCCCACCACCGTAGGCAAGCGCGCCACACTCTGGGCGCAGGAGTTTTGTCTGGATTTAGAAGACCTGGAATATGTGCTTTCCACCATGAAACTTTTGGGTTCGAAGGGAACCACCGGAACCCAGGCCTCTTTCCTGGAACTGTTTGACGGTGATCAGGAGATCATAGACAAGATCGATCCCATGATCGCGAAGAAGATGGGCTTCGAGAAATGTTATCCGGTGTCCGGACAGACCTATTCCCGCAAGGTGGATACCAGGGTCTGCAACGTGTTGGCGGGGATTGCGGCTTCTGCCCACAAGATGTCCAATGATATCCGGCTGTTACAGCATTTAAAAGAGGTGGAGGAACCTTTTGAGAAGAGTCAGATTGGGTCTTCGGCCATGGCGTACAAGAGAAACCCCATGAGAAGTGAGCGCATTGCTTCCCTTTCCCGGTTCGTGATGGTGGATGCCCTGAATCCGGCGATCACTTCTGCGACCCAGTGGTTTGAACGGACACTGGACGACTCTGCCAATAAGAGACTTTCCATTCCCGAAGCCTTCCTGGCGGTGGATGGAATCCTGGATCTGTGCCTGAATGTGGTGGACGGCCTGGTGGTATATGACAAAGTCATTACCAGGCATTTGATGAGTGAACTGCCTTTTATGGCAACAGAAAACATCATGATGGATGCTGTCAAGATGGGTGGCAACAGACAGGAATTGCATGAGAAGATCAGAGAACTGTCCATGATTGCCGGCGCCAATGTGAAGCGGGAAGGCAAGGAGAATAACCTGCTGGAGCTGATCGCAGAAGATCCGGCCTTCAATATGAGCGCCGAGGATCTGGAAAAGACCATGGATCCGGCCAAATATGTGGGACGTGCGCCTTTGCAGGTGGAGAAGTTCTTGGAAGATGTGGTTGGGCCAATTCTTAAGGAGAATGAGGAGCTGCTTGGTATAAAAGCGCAGATAAATGTATAAGACAGAGCAGGT
>CAYUKT010000002.1:0-21699 GCA_964445285.1 uncultured Bacteroides sp.
CAGACAATGTATTCCGGGATTTTTACGTTCCGGGATACAAAACACAAAAAAGAGTCCGCAAGTCGGAACGCAGGGAGGACCAATTATGACAGCCAAAAACATTTACAGGGACGTAACACTACAGGAAATCAGCGAAAGCGATATCGGCAGGGAACTGCGCGTGGCAGGCTGGGTGGAAAACATCCGGGATCACGGCGGTGTATCTTTTGTGGATCTGCGGGATATGTACGGCGTACTGCAGGTCGTTATGCGGGATACTTCTCTGCTGGACGGTCTGACGAAGGAGATGAGTGTTTCCATTGCCGGACTGGTCGAGAAACGGGATGAGGAGACCTACAACCCCAGAATCCCCACCGGCACCATCGAGCTGGAGGCTCATCAGGTAGAAATATTGGGCAGGGTGTACAGACAGCTGCCCTTTGAGATCATGACTTCCAAGGAGACCAGGGAAGAGGTACGCTTAAAATACCGTTATCTGGATCTGCGTAACCAGAAAGTGAAGGACAACATGATCTTCCGTTCCCAGGTGATCGCTTATCTGCGGCAGAAGATGACGGAGCTGGGATTTTTGGAGATTCAGACGCCGATTTTGTGTGCGTCTTCCCCGGAGGGGGCCAGGGACTATATCGTGCCTTCCCGGAAATATAAAGGTAAATTCTATGCCCTTCCCCAGGCGCCGCAGCAGTTTAAGCAGCTTCTGATGGTTTCGGGATTTGATAAATATTTCCAGATCGCTCCCTGCTTTCGGGATGAGGATGCCAGGGCAGACCGTTCCCCGGGCGAGTTTTATCAGCTGGATTTTGAGATGAGTTTTGCCACCCAGGAGGATGTGTTCCGGGTGGGAGAGGAAGTGCTCTCGGCCACGTTTGAGAAGTTTGCACCGGAAGGATTTACTGTGACAAAGGCTCCCTATCCGATTATCAGTTATAAGCAGGCGATGCTCCAATTCGGCACAGATAAACCGGATCTGCGCAACCCCCTGCGGATTATCGATCTGACAGAGTTTTTCCAGGGATGCAGCTTTAAACCTTTTCTGGGCAGGACCGTGCGCGCTATCAAAGTGCATGCGGAGATGTCCAAGGGCTTCCATGAGAAGCTGCTTAAGTTTGCCACGGATATGGGCATGGGCGGTCTGGGGTATCTGGAAGTGGACGAAGATATGAGTTACAAAGGCCCTATCGACAAGTTTATCCCGGAAGAAAAGAAGGGGGAACTGGCGGCGCTGGCTGATCTTACGCCGGAAGATACCATTTTCTTTATCGCGGACAGGGAAGAGCGGGCGGCTTACTATGCGGGGCAGCTTCGCACGGAATTGGGACAGAAGCTGGATATTCTGGAAAAGAACGCTTACCGGTTCTGTTATGTCAATGATTTCCCTATGTTTGAGCTGGATCCTGACACCAAGCAGATCGGCTTTACCCACAACCCGTTTTCCATGCCTCAGGGCGGGCTGGAAGCCCTCACAACGAAGGATCCCCTTGATGTGCTGGCTTATCAGTACGATATTGTCTGCAATGGCGTGGAATTGTCTTCCGGTGCTGTGCGCAACCACGATATGGAGATTATGGAGAAGGCTTTTGCCATTGCCGGGTATGACGAGGAGACTTTAAAAAGTAAATTCGGGGCACTCTACAATGCTTTTCAGTTCGGGGCACCGCCGCATGCCGGGATGGCGCCGGGAGTGGACCGCATGATCATGCTGCTTCGGGGCGAGGAGAACATCCGCGAGGTCATTGCATTCCCCATGAGCGGTTCGGCTCAGGATCTGATGTGCGGCGCACCGTGTGAGGTAACGGAGCAGCAGCTGCGGGAAGTGCATATCAAGATAAGAAGATAAGATGGAGGGACAAGGACGGTTATGGCAAATATAATCAGTGACGAGACGATCGAATATGTAGGGATCCTTGCGAAACTGGAACTTTCTGAGGAAGAGAAGGAGCAGGCGAAAAAGGATATGGGCCGGATGCTGGACTATATTGATAAGCTGGGTGAACTGGATACCACGGGAGTGGAGCCTATGTCCCATGTGTTTCCGGTACAGAATGTGTTCCGGGAAGATGTGGTGACAAATGGGGATAGCAGGGAACAGCTTTTATCCAATGCGCCGCAGGAGAAGGATGGTATGTTTATGGTGCCGCGTACGTTTTGATAGAAGTGTTCAGGAATGGGATTCATATGGAGGAAATCACATGTGTATAACAGACATGACGGCCGTCTCCCTGGCGGCAGCGATCCGGGAAGGTGAGACCACGGCAGTGGAGGCCACAGAGGCCATGCTGGCCAGGATTGCAGAAAAGGACAAAGAATTAAATTGTTATGTGACAGTTGACAGAGAGGGGGCCTTGCAACAGGCGGCCTCGGTGCAGGAAAAGATTGAAAAGGGAGAATTGAAAGGGCCTTTGGCCGGCGTGCCGGTGGCGATCAAGGATAATCTGTGCACGGAAGGGCTCTTGACTACCTGTGCGTCCAGGATATTGAATAATTTTGTGCCTGCCTATACCGCAGAGGCAGTTCGGAATCTGCAGAAAGCCGGGGCGGTGATCCTGGGAAAAACCAATATGGATGAGTTTGCCATGGGCTCCACCACGGAGACTTCCGCTTATGGGGTGACCAGGAATCCTCACAATACGGATCATGTGCCGGGCGGTTCTTCCGGCGGTTCTGCGGCGGCGGTGGCGGCCGGGGAGTGTTTCTATGCGCTTGGTTCTGACACCGGCGGCTCTATCAGACAGCCAGCGTCCTACTGCGGTGCGGTGGGCATGAAACCAACCTATGGCACGGTGTCTCGTTACGGATTGATTGCCTATGGTTCTTCCCTGGACCAGATTGGGCCGTTGACAAAGGATGTGCGGGACTGTGCCACCGTTCTGGAGGCCATCGCTTCCCATGATGATAAAGATTCCACCTCGCTTGTCAGGGAAGATACGGATTTTACCCAGGCCTTGGTGAAAGATGTGAAAGGGATGCGGATCGGCATTCCCAACGATTATCTGGGGGAGGGTCTGGACGAAGAAGTCAGGGAAGCTGTTTTGCAGGCGGCCCAAGTGTTGGAGGCACAGGGGGCGGTGGTGGAGCGGTTTAACTTAAGTCTGGCGGATTATGCCATCCCCGCCTACTATACCATAGCGGCGGCGGAGGCCAGCTCCAATCTGGAACGGTTTGACGGCATCAAGTATGGTTACCGGACCGAAGAATATACAGGTCTCCACAATATGTATAAGAAATCCCGCTCCGAGGGATTCGGCGAGGAAGTGAAACGCCGAATCATGCTGGGTTCTTTCGTTTTAAGTTCCGGTTACTACGATGCGTATTATCTGAAAGCCCTGCGGGTGAAGGCCCTGATCAAGAAAGCTTTTGATGAGGCGTTTGCCAAATATGATATGATCCTGGGGCCGGCAGCGCCCACTACGGCGCCTAAGCTGGGAGAGAGTCTGGCGGATCCGATCAAGATGTATCTGGGAGATATCTATACCATCGCCGTTAATCTGGCGGGTCTGCCGGGCATCAGCGTTCCCTGCGGGAAAGACAGTAAGGGACTGCCGATCGGGATGCAGTTGATCGGGGATTGCTTTCAGGAGAAAAAACTGATTCGAGCCGCCTACACATATGAGCAGTATGAGAAGAAGTGAATGCCCACAATACGGGCATTCTTCGCAGATTCCGCAGAGGAGGACATTATGAGTAAACAATATGAGACAGTTATCGGTCTGGAAGTACATGTGGAACTGGCCACGAAGACTAAGATATTCTGCGGCTGTTCCACGGCCTTTGGGGCAGGTCCCAACACCCAGACTTGTCCGGTCTGTACCGGTATGCCGGGTTCCCTGCCGGTGTTAAATAAGCAGGTGCTGGAGTACGCCATCGCGGTGGGGCTTGCCACCAACTGCGATATCACCAGATATGCGAAGTTTGACAGAAAGAATTATTTCTATCCGGATAATCCACAGAATTACCAGATTTCCCAGCTCTATCTGCCTATCTGCCGAAACGGCGGGGTGGAGATTGAGACAAAAGAGGGCGGTATTAAGACCGTGGGTATCCATGAGATTCACATGGAGGAAGATGCGGGCAAACTGATCCATGACGAGTGGGAAGACTGTTCCCTGGTGGATTATAACCGTTCCGGGGTGCCCCTGATCGAGATTGTGTCCGAGCCGGATATGCGGAGTGCACAGGAAGTCATCGCCTATCTGGAAAAGCTGCGCCTGATCATCCAGTATCTGGGGGCTTCCGACTGCAAACTGCAGGAGGGTTCCATGCGTGCGGATGTGAACCTGTCCGTCCGGGAAGCGGGGACGAAAGCGTTTGGTGTGCGCACGGAGATGAAGAACTTAAATTCTTTCCGGGCCATTTCCAGAGCCATTGCAGGCGAGACGCAGCGGCAGATCGATCTTCTCGAGTCCGGGGAAAAAGTGGTGCAGGAAACCCGCAGATGGGATGATGCCAAGGGAGAGTCTTATGCCATGCGCAGTAAGGAGGATGCCCAGGATTACCGGTACTTCCCGGATCCGGATCTGGTACCCATCAGCGTCAGTGATGAAATGCTGGAGGAAATCCGCCGGAAACAGCCGGAGTTTCGGGGCGACAAGATGAAACGCTATAAAGAGGAATTCGATATTCCTGATTACGATATTGATATCATCACACAGTCCAAACATATGGCGGATGTCTTTGAAGCCACGGTGGCGCTGGGCGCGGAGCCCAAGAAGGTGTCCAACTGGCTGATGGGAGAGACTCTGCGCCTGATGAAAGAAAGGGAAATGGATGCCCAGGACCTGCGCTTTTCCCCGGAGCATCTGGCCAGACTGATCGGTCTTGTGGATGCGAAGGCCATTAACAGTTCTGTGGCCAAGGAAGTATTTGAAGTGATGTTTGAGGAAAACGTGGATCCGGAGCAGTATGTGGAAGAGAAGGGCCTGAAGACAGTCAACGATGAGGGCGCGCTTAAGAAAGCGGTGGAGGAAGTGATTGCCGCGAATCCACAATCCGTGGCGGACTATAGGGGCGGCAAGGAGAAGGCTATCGGGTTTCTGGTGGGACAGACCATGAAGGCCATGAAGGGCAAGGCGGATCCTGGTGCTGTGAATAAGATGTTGAAAGAACTTTTATCATAAGTAAAATGAATGACGCAAGACAGCATCTGTGATAAAATGAAATGGAAGGTTTTTCAGGGGAAAGTATTTGGAATGAAAATCAAATCGGAAAGGATCACAGAGTATGAGGAAAAAAGCGTTATTTATTGGGGGAACAGGAGTTATCAGCACCGCTATCGTGAAGCGGCTTGCGAAAGAAGAGGGCTGGGAAGTATGGCTTCTTAACCGGGGGAATCGTAAAGAAGTTGTTCCGGAGGGCATTCATCAGATTATTGCGGATATCAACAATGAACAGGATGTGGCGGAGAAGATGAAAGATCTTACCTTTGATGCCGTCTGTGAGTTTATCGGTTTTACGGTGGAGCATGTGGAACGGGATTACCGGCTTTTCCAGGGAAAGACGAGACAGTATATCTATATCAGTTCCGCATCCGCCTATCATAAACCGGCGGCCGGCTATGTGATCACGGAGGGGACGGCACTCGCCAATCCTCACTGGCAGTATTCCAGGGATAAGATTGCATGTGAGGACTTCCTGATGCAAAAATACCGGGAAGAGGGATTCCCGGTCACCATTGTCAGACCGAGCCACACGTATGATGAGAGACATATTCCGCTTGGCGTGCATGGGGATCAGGGTTTCTGGCAGGTGATCAAACGCATGATGGAAGGAAAGCCTGTTATCATCCAGGGGGATGGCACTTCCCTGTGGACCCTCACATTTAATGAGGATTTTGCAACCGGGTATATCGGATTGATGGGAAACAGACATGCCATCGGGGAGGCATTTCAGATCACCAGCGATGAGACGCTGACCTGGAACCAGATTTATGCCACCATCGCGGACGTGCTGGGCGTGGAACTGAAGGCTTATCATGTATCCTCGGAATTTCTGGCGGCGGCAGGGAAGCCTTACGGGTATGATTTTGAGGGAAGTCTGATCGGGGATAAGGCTGTTTCGGTAGTTTTCGACAACAGCAAACTTAAGAGAACGGTACCGGATATGAAGACTACGGTGCGGTTTGACCAGGGGGCGCGGATCGCCCTTGACTATGTATTGTCCCATCCGGAGGAATGCCAGCAGGAGGATCCGGCGTTCGATGCCTGGTGCGACAGCGTGATCGAAGCATTGGAAGCTGCCAAGAACGCTGTGTCTCAGAAAAGCAGGTAAAAATATTGGCACGGGGACAAGAAAGAACGTAAAAGATTGTTACTGGGCTGACGATGCAGCGCCCAGATATTCCAGGAACTTCAATGCAAGCTGAGGTTCCTGATTGCTTATGGGGATGCCGAGCACGGGCTGTGAGGGATGTCCCTGAAAAGTGGTGTTGTTATCTTCCAGATAGGTATAGTAACCGGCATCTGCCAGTTTATTGCCTTCTGTGGGAATACATATCCCCACGGCCACGGGTGTTGTCATGGAAGAAGGATCCATATGGTCGATATCCTGATCATAAAGGGCTTTCTGCGCCTCTTCACTGTAAAGGTTATCGCCGTCTTCCCGCTCTACGGTGGCAAGGTCAGTATAGTAGAGATAGTCCTGATAAGGCGCCAGTTGTTCTGCCGTAAAGACGGATTCCAGGTCATAGAAGTACTCCACCTGGGCATAGCTTTCAAAGGTTTCGGTGTCGGAGATGATGGCGTTGATTTCACCTACCTGCATCATGGCCACCATTTTTTCACGGTTGGAGGCGGCGTAGGGGGCTCCTGCATTTTCGGATATGACAACGGAGGTATCAATATAAACCTGATAATCATCAGGGTTAAGACCGGCAAATTCCAGGAATTCATCGGCCCATATGACAGAAGTGTCATCATTGATGCCAGGAGTAACAGCGTTGATGAGTGTTGCATAGAAGCCATAGTCTTTGTGCGTCACATAAGCCCGGATGATAGAAATAATAAAGATGGTTACCAGGATGGCAGCGATGGTGTGTATCTTATAATAATCCCAGAAGTAGGATAGTTTTCCCTTAAGGGTCATATCCTTTGTTTTCTGCTGTTGTTCCTTGATCTCATCGTGAATCGACATCTGTGACGACATGGTAAGCCTCCTCTTTCCGGTAATGCAGTTCTTTCAAAAACAGCGATCAAATGATACTTAGACAATCATACTTATTAAGCGGAGTCATGTCAATGAAGCGTTTGTAAATCTTCCTTAAAAAAATATAAAAAGTAGTCCGCATCTATGATATAGTAGACACAGGATTAATTTAGAGTACAGAGGATAAAAAGAAATGCAGTTCAATTCTTATATTTTTATAATCATATTTCTGCCGGTCATGCTTCTGTTATATTTCCTGGGCAATAAGGCGGGCAGTTTGTGGGGCAAAATAGTACTTATTCTTGGCAGTCTTGTGTTTTATAGCTGTGCGGGGATGGATTCTTTGATGATGCTTGGAATCAGCATTGTCGTGAATTATGTATGTGCACTGGTCATAAAACGGTTTCGATGCAGGAAGATCCTGCTGGCAGTTCCTGTCCTGATCAATGTCGGGATCCTGTTATATTTCAAATATTTCAATTTCGCACTGGAGAACCTCAATTGGATCATGAAGACGGAATATGGTCCCCGGGACATCTTTCTGCCGCTTGGCATCAGTTTTTTTACTTTTCAGCAGATTGCCTATTTGGTGGCGGTGTACAGGGAGGAACTGGAAGCGGGGATGATCGATTATCTCGTCTATATTCTGTACTTCCCCAAACTGCTGATGGGGCCGTTAGCTGACCCTGTGGAATTTTTGCAGGATATTAACAATGCAGGGCAAAAGAGGTTCGATTGGGATCATATTGCCTGCGGGATTAAGATATTCAGTTTTGGATTATTCAAAAAAGCCCTTTTGGCGGATACCTTTGCACAGGCGGTCTCCTGGGGTTATGAGAATTTTGATGCGGTCACATCCATGGATCTGCTTCTGATCATGTTCTTCTATACCATGGAGATTTATTTTGATTTCAGCGGGTACAGCGATATGGCAACCGGTGTGTCGGCGATGTTCAACATTCCTTTGCCGATAAATTTTGATTCGCCCTATAAGGCTTTATCCATCAGGGATTTTTGGAAAAGATGGCATATTTCCCTGACGAAATTCCTGACGAAATACATATACATTCCTTTGGGCGGCAGTAAAAAGGGAAGGGTCTTTACTTATATTAATACGATGATCGTCTTTCTGGTCAGCGGGATTTGGCATGGGGCCAGCTGGACTTTCATTCTTTGGGGTGTTTTACATGGACTGCTCAGTGTTTTGGACCGCATGTTTGAAACGGTGCAGGCCAGGATTGTCAAACCGGTCAGGTGGTTTGTCACATTTGTCATGGTAAATGTTTTGTGGCTGCTGTTCAGTGCACAGTCTGTCAGACAGTGGCTGGCCATGCTGATTAAGATGATTCGTTTCCAGGACGGGACGGTGAGTGATAAAATCCTGAGGATTTTTCAGATACCGGAGTCTGTCCTTGTGCGGGATCTGCTGCATCTGCAAGGTCTGCCGATAGATAAAGGCATCTGGATGGTTCTCTTTATGGCGGTATCCTGTGGCATCTGCCTGATTCCTGAGAATAATTACAGGAAATTATCCAAGAACACATACCTGACCATGGTTCTGGCGGCAGTCGCTTTTGTGTGGAGTCTGTTGTCTTTCAGTACGGAGTCAGTATTCCTATATTCAAATTTTTAGACAGGTCGGACAAGAGACAGAAAGGGTAACGGAAGATGAAAGGAAAAGTGTGGACGGCGGGGTTTTTTGCAATAGTCATGGTACCGCTGATCATGGTGGGGAAATGGGTGTATGATATCGATCCTTTTTTTCATTACCGTAAGCCGGATACATCCAGATATTATTATGATCTGAACAGTCAGAGATTCCAAAATGATGGAATCAGTAAGCATTTTGATTACGATGCGCTGATTACGGGGACATCCATGACGGAGAATTTCAAAGCATCGGAGCTGGATGAGATTTTTGGGGTACATTCGGTCAAAGTTACATATTCCGGCGCTTCCTATAAGGAGATCAACGATAATCTAAGGACAGCGCTGCGCTATCATCCGGATCTGAAAATCATTGTGAGGGCTCTGGATATGAGCATGTTTTTTTCCAGAAGTGACAAGATGAGCGACAGTCCGGATATGTATCCCACATATCTCTATGATGAGAACCCATGGAACGATGTGAAATATCTCTGGAATAAGAGTGTGATTTTTGAGCGGGTTTATCCGATGATGCAGGCGGTCGATGAGGAAGGGTTTGTACCGGGCATCCGATCGTTTGACGAGTATTCCAACTGGCAGGAAGGGGCTGAATTTGGGCTTCATGCAGTATGTCCGGAAGGCATCACAGAGAGCCGGCCGGGGGAGTTCACACATTTGTCTGAAGAAGACAAAGCCGTGATTCAGGAGAATATCACGCAGAATGTTACCTCCTTGGCCAAAGAATATCCGGAAGTCACTTTTTATTATTTTTTCCCGCCTTACAGCGCGGTGTGGTGGAATACGGAGATTGCCTCGGGGAATGTTTACCGTCAGGTGGAGGCGGAGCAGTATATTATTGAATTGATCCTTTCGTGTGACAATATCAGGCTGTATTCCTTTAATGATAAGACCGAAATCACGACCAACCTGAATCACTATACGGATGTCGTGCATTACGGAGAGTGGATCAACAGCCAGATCTTACGATGGATGCAGAGGGGAGAAGGACTTTTGACCAAGGAGAACTACGAGGCATATCTGGCGCGGGAACTGGACTTTTATACATCTTATGATTATGAGAGTCTGAATGAGCAGGAAGATTATGAAGATGATTTGGAGGCGGCTGTTTTGGTCGGGGTAGATTATGAACGGAAAGCAGAAGCAGATTGAAATGGGAAATTCTCTTGAAACATTTCCGGATTTGTTATATGATATCCTTAATATTTCGCGAGGGGGATATCAGAATCGTAAAGAGTAAAGACGGAGGTAAGAGATGAGCGAAAGTTACGTAGAATGTCTGGTGGCAAGAAAATCTTCCACGCTGATGACCTTTTTAAAGATACTGTTGATCATGCTGACGGTGGTTTTTGTGATCATAGGAATTATGTTTATTCCGGGGCTGTTGGTGGCGATCGTGACGGGCGTGGGCGCTTATTTTGCATACATGAATGCGGATATCGAGTATGAGTACCTGTATGTGGACAGGGAGTTGAGCATAGATAAGGTCATGGCCAAGAGCAAGAGAAAAAAAGTGGGTAATTACCTGATCGACCAGATGGAGATCATGGCTCCTTTAAATTCCCACAGATTGGATTCTTATAGAAACCGCAATACCAAGACACTGGATTACAGTTCGGGGATAGAGAATAGGCCGGAGAGACGCTATATGATGGTGTGTAACGGAGATGTCAAACTGATCTTTGAACCCAATGAGGAGATGATCAAGGCAATACAGAGCATTGCTCCCAGAAAGGTGTTTCGGGATTGATGATAGAATAATCAGCGCAAAAGAGATTTTGCGCTTTTTATGTAACTGGAAATACTATACTTAACAACAGGAGGAGAGAAAATGGGTCAGATTATTGGTGAAGGGATTACTTTTGATGATGTGCTGCTGGTGCCGAGCTATTCGCAGGTGATTCCCAATCAGGTAGACTTGACAACGTATCTAACAAAAAAGATTAAACTCAACATTCCCATGATGAGTGCCGGTATGGACACTGTGACAGAACACAGGATGGCGATCGCGATGGCAAGACAGGGCGGTATCGGGATCATCCACAAGAACATGTCCATTGAAGCGCAGGCCGAGGAAGTAGACAAGGTCAAGCGTTCAGAGAACGGCGTCATTACGGATCCTTTTTCTTTGACTCCGGATCATACTCTGGCCGATGCCGATGCGCTGATGGCCAAATTCAGGATTTCCGGCGTGCCTGTAACCGAGGGCAGGAAGTTAGTCGGTATCATCACCAATCGTGATTTAAAATTCGAGACAGATTTCACAAAAAAGATCAAAGAGTCCATGACATCAGAAAACCTGATCACAGCCAAGGCGGGTATCACACTGGATGATGCCAAACAGATCCTGGCTAAGGCGAGGAAGGAAAAACTGCCGATCGTGGATGATGACTATAATCTGGTGGGACTGATCACCATCAAAGATATCGAGAAGACCATTAAGTACCCGCTCTCCGCCAAGGACAGCCAGGGACGGCTTCTGTGCGGTGCAGGTGTCGGTATCACGGCCAACGTACTTGAGAGAGTGGAAGCGTTAGTCAATGCCAAAGTGGATGTGGTAGTTCTGGATTCAGCGCACGGACATTCGGAGAACGTTCTGCACTGTCTTAAGATGATCAAAGAGGCATTCCCAGATCTGCAGGTGATCGCCGGCAATGTGGCTACCGGGGAAGGCACGAAGGCGCTGATAGAGGCGGGAGCAGATGCGGTCAAGGTAGGTATCGGTCCCGGTTCCATCTGTACCACCAGAGTGGTGGCAGGTATCGGCGTACCCCAGATTTCAGCGATTATGGATGCCTATGCGGTGGCAAAGGAGTATGGTGTGCCAATCATTGCGGACGGCGGCATCAAGTATTCCGGCGATATGACCAAGGCCATTGCGGCAGGCGGCAATGTCTGCATGATGGGAAGCATGTTTGCAGGAGGTGAGGAGAGCCCTGGCACTTACGAATTGTATCAGGGAAGAAAGTATAAAGTATACCGCGGCATGGGATCCATTGCAGCCATGGAGAATGGCAGTAAAGATCGTTATTTCCAGAGCGATGCCAAGAAACTTGTGCCGGAAGGCGTGGAAGGACGCGTGGCCTACAAGGGAAGCGTGGAAGATACGGTATTCCAGCTGATGGGCGGTCTTCGTTCCGGTATGGGATACTGCGGCACTGCTACTATCGAGGAGCTGAAGCAGAACGGACGGTTTGTGAAGATTTCTGCGGCCTCCCTGAAGGAGAGCCATCCTCACGATATCCATATTACCAAAGAGGCGCCCAACTACAGTGTAGACGAGTAAGAAGCGGAAGGAATGTGGTTAGGCGTCTGACGGATGTTTTGTGTGGGGAATGATAAAGAAGAAAGCGCATGGAAGATATATATAACAGAATTATTGAGAGAGATGTATTAAAGCGATTACAGGATAAGTTTTGCGTGACGGCAGGCATTTATGCGATGTGTCTGGACAGCGGTGGACTGGTTCTCACGGAGATGTCGGGGGACCGGACAGACAGAAGACGGCTGGAGGCCGTTGTGCCGAGGGAAAGGATGTATTCCCTGGGTAGCAGGGTGGCGGAAAGCAGTCTGGAAGACCAGGCGGTGGAGGACACGGAGAATGAGGCCGTGAAATATGCGGCTGTCTGTATCAAAGATCAGGGCAGACCGGTCATTACCTGGCTGGTCTGCGCAGTGCTGTCAGATGCACCAACCGAGGAAGGAAGAAGTTTTGCGGTGCAGTTTGCCTGTCAGACCACATTGCCCAGGTTTAATCTGGCGCTGGATCTTCTGCGGGAGGCCAGTCTGCAGATTGTATGCAATAAGGTGTCAGTGGAGAATGCATGGGCCCAGAGCAGACGCAGCCAGTATTCCAGGGAAGAGACCGAGGCGGTGCTGCGCCGCATGGAGGCCACCACGGAAGTGGTCCAGATGCTGGACAGTGATGCGCCGGTGGAGGAGGTTTTGACGGCCATCCTCACGATCGTGGGCACCTTTTTAAAGATTGACAATGCCTATCTGTGTACGGTGGAGCGGGAGGATGCCGACACCGTTAATGTGGTGGCGGAATGGTGCAGCGATGGTGTGACATCTTCCTTTGATCAGACCAGAAACCAGCCCAGACCGGCCTATCTGTATCGGGAGAGGCCGCTTGTCATATCCTCTTCCTCCGGCCGGGAAGGATATGAGGGAGATTTGAAGAAAGCGGGACTTTCTGCACTTGCGGTCTTGCCGGTCAGGATGAAGGACAAGATCAGTATGTATGCCTGCTTTGAGGTAAAAAGGCAAAACCACGACTGGAATCTGGACGAGATCAGGTTTCTGAACGATTCCGTGAGAATCCTGCAGAGTATCCTCACCAGGCGGATACAGAAAAATTACCTGAAAGATTCCTATTCTGTGTTGGAAGAGGTGCTCAACAATGTGGGCAGTTACATCTATGTCAGGGACAAGGAAAGCGGCAGGATCCTGTTTGCCAATGGGAGTCTGCGCCGGGAATTTCAGGAGGAACTGGAGCAGGATAAACTGGCGGGTATCTTCGAAAGCCATATCCCAAAGAGCCGAAACAGCGGGATCCGGGAAATTTACAGGGAAGACCGCTGTTGTTGGTATGAGCTTTTTTATCAAAATATTACCTGGCTGTACGGCAGCAGGGGACTGCTGTGCTCCATCTATGATGTGACAGAGAAGAAGATGTATCAGCAAAAGATTGAGAGGCAGGCATATACTGACTTCCTGACAGGGCTTAACAACCGGATGTGCTGTGAGAAAGATCTGGCCAGGTGCGTGGACACGGCGCGGGCTGAGGGCAGTGAGGGTGCAGTGCTCTATATGGATCTGGATGACTTTAAGCATATCAATGACAGTCTGGGGCATCAGTATGGGGATATCCTGTTAAAGTCCATTGCCCATGGAATGCAGAATATACAGGGCATCAGCAGTATGTGTTACCGCATAGGCGGCGATGAGTTTGTGGTCATCGTAGCGCCGGATAAATACAAGTCCCTTGACAGGATTGTAAAGAACATTCAGGCGGTCTTTGCGAAACCATGGATTTTAAAAGAAGCGGATTATTATTGTACGATGAGCATGGGAATCGTGCATTTCCCCTCTGAGGGAGAGGAAGTGGAAGACCTGATCCGGAAAGCTGATGTTGCCATGTATGAGGCGAAGAAGAACGGTAAAAACCGGGTGGAAGTTTATTCGGACAAGATTCAGTCGGATTCCAACAGACGTCTTGACATGGAGAAAAACCTGCGTGAGGCCGCAGGCAATCAGTGTCAGGAGTTTGAAGTATATTACCAGCCGATCATCGATATTCAGGAGAATAATAAATGCACAGGCGCTGAGGCACTGATCCGCTGGAACAGCGAAAAGATGGGATTTATGTCCCCGGTGGACTTTATTCCCCTGGCGGAGTATCTGGGCCTGATCAACCCCATCGGCAATCATGTGCTGCGCAAGGCCTGTGAAGCATGTAAAGCATGGAATGACCATGGCCACCCGGAGTATAAGATTAATGTGAATCTTTCTGTGGTACAGCTTTTGCAGGTGGATGTGGTGGACGTCATCGCACAGACGGTGAAAGAGACCGGCATCACCCCGCGCAATCTGACACTGGAAGTGACGGAAGGACTGGCGATCAACGATATGACACGCATGAAAAAGATTCTTACGCAGATCAAGGAGCTGGGGGTGCGGATCGCGCTGGATGATTTTGGGACAGGATACTCTTCCTTAAGCCATATCAGGGAGCTGCCCCTGGACGTGATCAAGGTAGACCAGGCTTTTGTCAAGGATCTGGCAGAGGATACCTATTCCAAATCGTTTATCAGGATGGTGGCAGATTTGGCGAACACGATCGGCGTGTCTATTTGTGTGGAAGGCATTGAGACGAAGAAACAGTACAAAGTGTTGGAGGGCATGAAAGTCCGGATGATACAGGGGTACTATTTTGATAAGCCGATGCCGCAGGCAGAGTTTGAGAAGAAATATGTGAAATAGCAGCAGAGAACGTTTCGGAATGGAGGAAAAGATGAAGAAAATTTCGTTGGCAGAAGAATTGGCAGGGAATGCCTATCCGGGAAGAGGCATCATAATCGGGAAATCAGCGGATGAAAAGTATGCCATTATGGCATACTTTATTATGGGAAGGAGCAGTAACAGCAGGAACCGCGTGTTCGTGGAAGACGGGGAAGGTATTCGTACACAGGCCTTCGATCCGTCCAAATTAGAGGATCCCAGTCTGATCATCTATGCACCGGTGCGGGTGCTTGGGAATAAGACCATTGTGACCAATGGAGACCAGACGGATACCGTATATGAACTGATGGATAAACAGCAGACCTTTGAGCAGGCGCTGCGCACCAGAAGTTTTGAGCCGGATGCGCCGAACTATACACCCCGTATTTCCGGCATCCTGCATATTGAGAACGGCAGCTATAATTATGCCATGTCCATCCTAAAGAGCGATCAGGGAGATCCTTCTTCCTGCAGCCGCTATACCTTCGCTTATGAGAATCCCAAGGCGGGCGAGGGCCGCTTTATCCATACATACATGGGAGACGGCAATCCGCTTCCCAGCTTTGAGGGAGAACCAACCCTGGTAGGGATCGAGGGCGACATCGACAGCTTTGCGAAGCTGGTCTGGGATAATTTAAATGAGGAAAATAAAGTGTCCCTCTTCGTGCGCTATATCGAGATCAGCACGGGGAAATATGAGACCAGGATTATAAATGCGCGAAAGCAATGAAAACCACAGGTTTTTCAAGCGTACATGGAATATCTTTAGAAAGGATGAATGACAAAATGAACGAATTAGAGTTAAAGTACGGCTGTAACCCCAATCAGAAGCCGTCCAGGATTTATATGGAAGACGGCAGTGAACTGCCCATCAAAGTGCTAAACGGCAGACCGGGATACATCAATTTTCTGGATGCTTTTAATGGCTGGCAGCTGGTGCGGGAATTAAAGCAGGCTGCAGGAATGCCGGCAGCGGCTTCCTTTAAGCATGTATCCCCCGCCGGGGCTGCGGTGGGACTTCCACTGACGGATGTGGAACGCAAAATTTACTGGGTGGATGACCTGGATATGGAGTTTACCCCATTGGCAAACGCTTATGCGAGAGCCCGCGGAGCAGATCGGATGAGTTCTTTCGGGGATTTCATTTCCCTGTCGGACGTCTGCGATGCGGCCACCGCTAAGATCATCAAGAGGGAAGTGTCTGACGGTGTTATTGCGCCTGGCTATGAACCGGAGGCATTGGAAATCCTGAAGGCCAAGAAAAAAGGTGCCTATAATGTCATCGAGATTGACGAATCCTATGTACCGGCTCCCACGGAAGTGAAACAGGTCTACGGGATCAGCTTTGAGCAGGGCAGGAATGAACTGAAGATAGATGCGCATTTCTTTGATAATATCGTCACACAGACAAAAGATCTGCCGGAGCAGGCGAAGATTGACTTGGCTATCGCTATGATCACCTTGAAATACACGCAGTCCAATTCCGTGTGTTACGTAAAAGGGGGACAGGCCATTGGTATTGGCGCTGGTCAGCAGTCCAGGATCCATTGTACCAGGCTGGCCGGTTCCAAGGCGGACAACTGGTTTTTACGCCAGTCTCCCCAGGTGCTGGGTCTGCAGTTTGCAGACGGTATCGGGCGCGCCGACAGGGACAATGCCATCGACCTCTATATTGGCGAGGACTATATGGATGTGTTGGCAGAGGGCGCATGGCAGAAGACTTTTAAGGTAAGGCCTGAGGTGTTCACCAGAGAGGAAAAACGGGCATGGCTCGATAAAATGACAGATGTCTCACTTGGGTCCGATGCTTTCTTCCCCTTCGGTGACAATATCGAGAGAGCGCATAAGAGCGGTGTTAAATATGTGGCACAGCCGGGTGGTTCCGTGCGGGACGACAACGTGATTGAGACCTGTGACAAGTACGGGATGACCATGTGCTTTACGGGCATCAGATTATTCCACCACTGATCAGCTGGGATTTTTTGACTTTTTGCCTTGATAGTGGTATGATTTTGTGGGATATTCTTCGGCAAGGGTTTTGAAACCGCCGAAGGAATTTACCTTTTTTATGTGAAGTGATTTAATTTTGAAAAAATAGACAAAGGAGCGTGCGGTAAAATGAGCAAAAGTTTTAATGATCTGTTATCTAAAGTATCTGAGTGCAGCGTCAAAAAAGTGGCTGTGGCAGTAGCCCAGGACAGTGCGGTCTTAGAGGCCGTAGCGGCAGCGAAAGAGCGAAACATCGCGGATGCGATTCTGGTAGGCGATGCGGATAAGATCAAAGAGGTGGCGGCTTCCATCAACATGGACTTAAGCGGATTTGAGATCATCGATGAAAAAGATGACTACACGGCTGCTTTGAAGGCAGTGGAACTGGTACATACAGGTAAGGCCAACATGTATATGAAGGGCCTGATCGACACAAAATCTTTCTTAAAGAGTGTGCTTGATAAAGAAGTGGGCTTAAGGACAGGCAAGACACTGTCCCATGTGTGTGTGTTTGAGGTAGAGGGTGTGGATCATCTCCTGTTCTTATCAGATGTGGCATTCCTGACCTATCCGTCCTTGGAGGAAAAAGTGCATATCATTGAGAATACGGTGGATGTATGTCATGCCTGCGGCATCCCTAATCCCAAAGTTGCGCCTCTTGCAGCAGTGGAAGTAGTGAATCCGAAGATGCCGGTTACTGTGGAAGCAGATGAGCTGACAAAGATGTGTGAGGAAGGTAAGATCACAGGCTGTATCGTGGATGGACCGCTTTCCCTGGATCTGGCCATCGATCCTGCGGCTGCCAAGCATAAGGGCGCAGAGGACAGAAAGATCGTGGGTGATGCGGATGTGCTGCTCTTCCCGGATATCCATGCGGGCAATCTGGTGTACAAATGCCTTGTGCACACGGCGAAAGTCAAGAACGGCAATATCCTTACAGGTACGAAGGCGCCGGTTATCCTGACGTCCCGTTCCGATGAATTTGAGACCAAAGTAAATTCCATCGCTCTGGGCGCTGTAATGGCAGAAGCGATGTCCAAAATGAATTGATTCTATAGAACAGGAGGACAATAACATGGCAGTGAAAAGTTTGATTATCAATCCCGGTTCCACATCCACCAAGATTGGCGTTTTTGAGGATGAGACCTTATTGTTTGAAGAGACCCTGCGTCATTCCACAGAGGAGATTGCGCAGTTTGAAAAGATTGTGGATCAGAAGGATTTCCGCAGGAATATTATTGAGAATCTGCTGAAAGAGAAGAATTTCGATATCAACTCCCTCGATATGGTGGTGGGACGCGGCGGTATGTTAAAGCCGATTCCGGGCGGTACCTATGCGGTTACCGATGACTTGTTAGAGGACTTAAAGATTGGTGTGCAGGGACCTCACGCTTCCAACTTAGGCGGTATCCTGGCAAGAGAGATCGGCGATTCCATCGGGAAGCCTTCTTATATCGTAGATCCTGTGGTGGTGGATGAGCTGGATCCGGTATCCAGATACTCTGGCGTGCCGGAACTTCCCAGGACCAGTGTATTCCATGCCCTGAATCAGAAAGCGGTGGCGAAACGCTATGCGAAAGAGACAGGTAAGGCCTATGATACTCTGAACCTGATCGTGGTTCATATGGGCGGCGGTGTGTCCGTGGGCGCTCATAAAATGGGCAGAGTGGTGGATGTGTTCAACGCCCTTGACGGTGACGGCGCATTTTCACCCGAGAGAGCAGGCGCAGTGCCCAGCGGTGCCCTGATCAAGATGTGCTTCTCCGGAAAATACACCCAGCAGGAAGTATATAAGAAATTTGTGGGCGGCGGCGGCTTCAATGCTTACTGCGGCACCAACGATATGAGAGATGTGCAGAAGATGGTAGATAATGGGGATAAGAAAGCCGAGGAAGTGAGAGAGGCATTCATTACCCAGGTGGCCAAAGATATCGGGTCTATGGCATGTGTCCTGAATGGCAAAGTGGATCAGATCATCATGACCGGCGGTATCGCCTATGACAAGGTAGTGATTGCGGGCCTGAAGGAGAAAGCAGGCTGGATTGCACCTGTGACCGTTTATCCCGGTGAGGATGAACTGATGGCGCTTGTACAGGGGGGCCTGAGAGTATTGAACGGCGAAGAGAAGCCGATGGTCTACTAAATATTTAGGGAAATGAGGAAACCATGAGCGTAGTACAGAAAATATTTGGAACGCATAGTGAGCGGGAGATCAGGCGCATCAGCGGTCTGGTGGATAAGATTGAGGATTTGCGCCCCGCTATGATGGAATTGTCTGATGAACAGTTGCGTGATAAGACGAAAGAGTTTAAGAAAAGACTGACACAAGGGGAGACTTTGGATGACCTGTTGCCGGAGGCGTATGCCGTGGTCAGGGAGGCTGCCAGAAGGATTCTCAATACCGAGCATTACAGGGTACAGCTGATCGGCGGTATCGTCCTGCACCAGGGACGTATCGCAGAGATGAGGACGGGTGAAGGTAAGACGCAGACCTGTCTTTTGCCAGCGTATTTGAATGCCCTGGAAGGCCGGGGTGTGCATGTCGTCACGGTCAATGATTATCTGGCAAAGCGTGATGCGGAGTGGATGGGACAGGTTCATGAGTTCCTGGGCTTAAAGGTAGGCGTGGTCTTAAACGATATGAAGCCTGAGGAGCGCAGGGAGGCCTATAACTGCGATATCACCTATGTGACCAATAATGAATTGGGGTTCGATTATCTGCGTGATAACATGGTTATTTATAAAGAACAGCTGGTGCTGCGGGAATTGCATTATGCAGTGATCGATGAGGTGGACTCCGTGCTGATCGATGAGGCGCGGACTCCGCTGATCATTTCCGGACAGAGCGGTAAGTCTACGAAGCTGTATGAGGCCTGTGATATTCTGGCCAAACAGCTTACCCGCGGCGAAGACATGGAAGAACTGACCAAGATGGATGCCATTATGGGCGTGGAACGGGAGGAGACCGGAGACTTTATCGTCAATGAGAAAGACAAGGTCGTGAACCTGACGGCCCAGGGCGTTGGCAAGGTAGAGCGGTTTTTTCAGATAGAAAACCTGGCGGATCCGGAGAATCTGGAGATTCAGCACAATATTATCCTGGCGCTGCGGGCACACAATCTGATGTTCCGTGACCAGGATTATGTGGTGAAGGATGATCAGGTTTTGATCGTTGATGAATTTACCGGGCGTATCATGCCGGGACGCCGTTATTCCGATGGCTTACATCAGGCTATCGAGGCCAAAGAACATGTGAAAGTGAAGCGGGAGAGCAAGACGCTTGCCACCATAACCTTCCAGAATTTCTTTAACAAATTTGAGAAGAAAGCCGGTATGACAGGTACGGCGCTTACAGAAGAAAAAGAGTTCCGTGATATTTACGGCATGGATGTGGTAGCGATTCCCACCAATAAACCGGTGGCCCGTATCGACCATCAGGATTCTGTTTATAAGACAAGAAAAGAGAAACTGAAAGCGATCTTACACGCCGTACAGGAGGCTCATGCCAAAGGCCAGCCCGTGCTGGTGGGTACGATCAATATTGACGCATCCGAGGAACTCAGCGGTATTTTAAAGAGGAACGGTATCGAGCATAAGGTGCTGAATGCCAAATTCCATGAGATGGAGGCCGAGATCGTGGCAGATGCCGGCATTCATGGAGCAGTGACCATTGCCACCAATATGGCGGGCCGTGGTACGGATATCAAGCTGGATGATGAGGCAAGGGCGGCAGGCGGACTGATGATCATCGGTACGGAGCGGCATGAGTCTAGACGTATTGATAATCAGCTGCGCGGTCGAAGCGGCCGTCAGGGGGATCCCGGTGAATCCCGGTTTTACATTTCCCTAGAGGATGATCTGATGAGGCTTTTCGGCTCTGACAGGATGATCTCCATGTTCAATGCCCTGGGTATCCCGGAGGGACAGGAGATAGAGCACTCTGCCCTGACCAAGGCCATTGAGACGGCCCAGAAAAAGATTGAGAACAATAACTTCGGCATCAGAAAGAACCTGCTTGAGTACGATCAGGTGATGAACGAACAGAGAGAGATCATCTACGAGGAGAGAAGACGCGTACTGGACGGCGAGAGTATGCGGGATGCCATTTACAAGATGATCACGGATATTACGGAAAACTGTGTGGATATCTGTATTGGGGATGATACGGACTTTGAGGACTGGGATTTCAATGAGTTAAATACCCTGCTTCTGCCTACCGTTCCATTACAGCCGGTGACTGCCGCACGGGTGAATCATCCAAAGAAAAACAGCTTAAAACAGCAGTTAAAAGAGGAAGCTGTCAAGTTATATGAGAGCAAGGAGGCCGAGTTTCCAGAACCTGAAGCGATCCGTGAGATTGAGCGTGTTATCCTCCTTAAGGTGATCGACAGGAAATGGATGGATCATATCGATGATATGGATCAGCTCCGTCAGGGGGCAGGTCTGCAGGCATACGGGCAGAAAGACCCGCTGGTGGAATATAAGTTGAACGGTTATGAGATGTTCGATGATATGACCCAGAACATCAAGGAAGAGACGGTAAGGCTTCTCTTCCGTGTACGGATCGAGCAGAAGGTGGAGAGAGAACAGGTAGCGAAGGTAACTGGTACGAACAAGGACGATACCCTGCAGAAAGGCCCTGTAAAGCGAATGGAGGCTAAAGTGTATCCCAATGATCCCTGTCCTTGCGGAAGTGGGAAGAAGTATAAGCAGTGCTGCGGGAGAAGATGAAGAGAAGATGAAGTTACACTAAGGTCATAAAGGACATGACCTTAGTGTAACTATGTCATCTTCGGAAGAATGTCGTAGGCGACATTCTTCCCGTGGTGGGATATACGCGGCGGGCGGATATTCTTCCCGCGGTGGGATATATGTGGATGGAGAGATTAATTTTAGAAAGAAGGT
>CAYUKT010000002.1:21709-22365 GCA_964445285.1 uncultured Bacteroides sp.
TGGTTGAATTAGATAATATGAAATCGGAACTTCTCAGATATGAGAGTCCCCTGGCGGAAGTGAGGGATTCACTTTGACCTCGCTGGCAAAGTGAAACGGATCGAAGAATTAGAGATGGAGATGCAGGCGCCCGGATTCTGGGATGATCCGGAAAAATCCAACCAGAAGATGCGGGAATCTAAGCAGCTCAAGGACGTGGTGGAGACCATGGACGGCCTGTCCGGTCAGTATGAGGATATCCTGACGCTGATCGAGATGGGATATGAGGACAACGACCCGGCGATCATTCCGGATATTGAGGAGGAACTTACTTCTTTTAAGGAGACCTTTGAGAATATTCGGATCAGCACACTTTTGTCCGGTGAGTATGATAAGAATAATGCAATCCTGAAATTAAATGCCGGCGCGGGCGGAACGGAAAGCTGTGACTGGTGCAGCATGCTTTACCGCATGTATACCAGATGGGCCGAACGCAAAGGGTATTCCCTGGAAGTGATAGATTATCTGGATGGAGATGAGGCGGGGATTAAGTCCGTCACTTTCCAGATCAACGGGGAAAATGCCTATGGGTATCTGAAATCCGAGAAGGGTGTGCACAGGTTGGTGCGTATCTCTCCCTTCAATGCCCAGGGCAAGCGGCAGACATCCTTTGTATC
>CAYUKT010000003.1:0-17772 GCA_964445285.1 uncultured Bacteroides sp.
ATCATGACCAAGCACCAAATGCTTACGAAACAACTCACGGAACAGATTTCCAGGAATCTGCAGCAGGGAATCACCGCCCTTCCCACGGAGGCAGAACTGTGCGCGCAATACCAGGTCAGCAGACAGACCGTCCGCACAGCGCTTTCCAATCTTCGCAGCCAGGGAATCATCACAAGCCGTCAGGGAAGCGGTTCTTATGCCACGGGACTTCTGCCCTTTCCGGAACGTAATATCATACCGGTACTTGTGGCCAGCGGCCAGGAGTATATCTATCCCGCTCTCTTAAACGACATTCAGAACACACTGGCTTCCCAAGGATATCAGATACAGATCTATCCCACAGACAATGATGTCTCCACAGAGCGCAGGCATCTGATCAGCCTGCTGAAAAATCCACCCAGGGGCATGATCGTGGAGGGTTCCAAGAGCACTCTCCCCAATCCGAACCTGGATTTATATAATAATCTGAAGAAAGCAGGCACTTTCCTTCTCTTCTTACACAACCGCTATAACGCCCTGCCTGATGAAATCTGCATCAAGGACGACAACTACTATGGCGGGTATCTGCTGGCCGAACATCTGACAAGCCTGGGACACACACGCATTGCAGGGCTTTTTAAGATAGATGACCAACAGGGGCCGGAACGCTATCTGGGGGTAGCTTCCTGTCTCAGGGACCTTGGATATGAATTGAAGGACAGACATGTAGGATGGTTTGACACACTGGACATCGAATCCATCCGCAAAAAACAGGATACCCGCTTCCTTATGGGATTTATACAGGAAAAGCTGCCGGGCTGTTCCGCTGTCATCTGTTATAATGACGAGGCCGCCTACTGGCTTATGAAAGAACTTTCTTATGCCGATATTCAGGTTCCCCGGAATCTTTCCGTGGTCTGCTTCGACAACAGTTACTTAAGCGACTTAAGTAAGATCCGAATCACCACCTTGACCCACAGATCCCATGAGATGGGCCGGAGCGTGGCTGAATGCATGATGCAGAAATTAAGGGGAATCCCTGTCGTATCACAGGAAATCCCCTGGGAAATCGTGCATAAGGAAAGCGATGGGCCTTACAAATCTTAAGATTTCTGGCCCGCGCGGTACTCCCTGGGCGTACAGCCCTGTGTCTTCTTAAAGACAAAACTGAAATAATGAGGATCCTTATATCCCACTTCCAGGGCAATATCACCGGAATGTTTCTCGGTCTGCCTCAGAAGCTTCTTGGCCTTGTCCATTCTTTTCTGGGTCACGTATTCGATAAAAGTCATCTGCATGGCCTGGCTGAAAATGGCGCTGAAGTAATTGGCGCTGACATTGACTTCCCCCGCCACCGAGTTTAAGGAAAACGATTCCTGCGAATAGTTTTCTTCTATATAATCAAGGGCTTTCTTCAGCACCCTCTTACTCTGATTATCAGATTCCCGGTCGCGCAGTTCCATGGCCTTATCCAGCATACTCCGGATATAGTGCGGCATCTCTTCCACGGACAGGTTTTGATCCTGCATCTGACCGCCTGCCTCCGCCATAAATTCTTCCTTGTCGCCGCCGATGGATTCCACATAAGCTAACGTCACAAACCGGACATGCAGCACCAGATAGTTCTGGAACATCGTAGACTGCAGCGCCTCCTTGATCGTAAGCAGGTAACTATCCACAAATTCCGGTATATCTTCCCTGCTGCCGCGAAGCAGGAAATCCTTAAACAGTTCCGGATCCATTTTGGAATAATCAATGTCTTCAATCTTGCTGCCCTCTCGCTGGGGCATATAATTCTCTGTCACTTCCTTCGTAAAGATATGCACATGAGGCATCAGGAAACGGTAGGCAAAGAGATGATTGACCTTGCTGTAACACTCCGCCAAGAGACTGAGTCTCTCCACCGGTTCACCCACGGCCGCATACCAGTCCAGGATATCTTCCGTGGGCTGACAGATCCGTTCCACATTCTCCAGATATTTGTCCGCAAGCTCCTGCATCCGTTCCACATTGCCCTTGATCAGCACGCCATAAGTATTGACATTCCACCGAAAGACCAGATTCTCCGGGTAGCGCACAAAATAATGCAAAAGCTCTTCCCTTTTTCTGGCGAAATCCTCCGATTCAAACCCCATATTCTCCCCGGCGCGCTTTTCCTGTAAGTTAAACATCAAAAGATTGTAACAGGGTGCATTAATTTTCAGGGAAAGTTTCGCCGCCTCTTCATAGATATCCTGCACCGGCATACGTCCCTCAAATACTTTGACAAAGAAATTTGTGCGGGAAAACCGCTCATACTCCCTGGATTCATCCTGATACTTTTCCTGGTATCTGCGCTGCTCCCTTTCCGTCTCTATCTTTACCTTTAAATCCGTCAGCACTTTCTGCAGGTTCGCCCTGGTGATGGGCTTTAAAAGATACTGCTCCACGCCTACGGAGATCGCCTGTCTGGCATACTCAAAATCATCGTAACCGCTGATGATGATAATCTTCATGTCAGGAAATTCCTGATGCACGATGCGGCTCAAAGAAAGACCGTCCATAAAAGGCATCTTGATATCTGTCAAAAGAACATCCGGCCTGGTCTTCTGGATGAGCGGGAGTGCCATCTCCCCATCGCTGGCCTCCCCCACGAACTGATAGCCGTACTGCTCCCACGGCATATTGTCCCTGAGCCCTTCCCTGACAATACTCTCGTCCTCTACCAAAAAAATTTTTAACATAGTTCCGTCCCCCTTCTAATAATTCCTCTCCTCGAGCAATTCCCTTGTCACATTCTCTATTGTAAAAACATTCTCTTCCACATAATACTGCTGCTCTACTTCCTGACCATCCTCCAGCATGTCAATCACCTGCGACAGATACTCCCCCTGATTGGGATTGCACTCGATGTCCACATTGATGATACCCTTCGCCACCATCTCAAGCGCATCATGTACCGCATCGAAGGAAATGATCGTGATATCACCGCCGATACCCACCGTCAGCCCTGAGTCCTTGATGGCCTCGATCGCGCCAAACGTCATATCATCATTCTGGGACACCACCACGTCAATATCCGGATATTTTTTTAAAAAGGTCTCCATCACTTCGCGGCCCTTGGCAGAGGTAAAGTCTGCGTATTCCTGTTCCAGGATATTCCAGTTCAAATGATCGGACGCCACCGTGGAGAAACCGATCGTCCGCCCAATCTGTGCGGTAGACCCCTCTGTACCCTTCAGCACCACAATATTGATCTGGCTCTCGTCCAGGCCGCGCTTCCTTAGATCCTTTTCCAGCCAGCGGCCCGCCCGCTCCCCTTCTTCCACAAAATCACTGCCCACGCAGGTCACATAGAGGCTTCTGTCTCTTATATTCACATTTCTATCCATCAGAATGACCGGGATCCCCGCCTCCTTCGCCTCCTGCAGTACGGTTTCCCAGCCGGTTTCCACCACCGGGGAGAACACAATGTAATCTACCCGCTGGGAGATAAAGCTGCGGATCGTCTTAATCTGGTTATCCTGCTTCTGCCTGGCATTCTGGAAGATCATGAAATAACCGTTCTGTTTGGTAAATGCATTCTGTAAGGATTCTGTATTGGCGGTCCGCCAACCGGACTCGCTCCCAAGCTGCGACACACCCACCACGATCCGATCCTCCTCTTCGCTCACGTAGTTATCTTCTTCTATATTCGTAAAGAGCCGGCCGCCGATCACCATCAGGGACAAAATAACGATAAACAGTACAATGATCAGCCTACTGACAAATGCATTTTTCTTACTCATTTATGTTCTCTCCTTTATCCGCCGCATACGGAATCGCAGGAATGACAATCTCCACCCGGGTGCCCTTTCCTCTGGCAGATTCGATCCGCATCCCATACTCCTGCCCGAAGTTCATGCGGATGCGTTCATTGACATTGGCAAGCCCGAAACCTTGCTCCGTATCCTGACAGGGTTTATTAATCTCACTTTGAAGCTTTGCCAGTTCTTTCTCATCCATACCCACGCCGTTATCCTGCACAACAAAATGTATCTCATCCCCCTGCAGACATCCTGTCACGGTGATCATTCCCTTCGCCCGCTTATATTTGATGCCATGGTAGAGCGAATTCTCCACAAGGGGCTGTAAGGTAAGTTTGAGAATCTTATACTGATACAGTTCCGGTGCGATCTGAATCTCATATTCCAGAATATCCCGGTAACGCACCTGCTGTATCTCCAGATAACTTTTAATATGAAGTTCTTCTTCCTGTATGGTAATATACTCCCGCCCTTTAGACAACACCAGACGGAAAAATTCCGACAAAGACATAACCACATTTACCGCTTTATCCGAATCATTGCCCTCGATCAGCCATACGATCGTATCCAGCGTATTATACAGGAAGTGCGGGTTAATCTGTTCCTGTAAAAGGCGAAGATCCGCCCGGCGCATCTTACGCTCGTCCTCCTTGATCTTGTGTACCAATCCCTCGATACTCTCCGTCATGCTGTTGACACTGTCCGCCAGCACCGCCACCTCATCCTCGGAATCCACACAGGCACGGGCCGAGAAATCACCTTTCGCCACCTTTTGCGTAACCCGCGAAAGTTCCTGGATCGGCTGCGTGATCCCCATGACTATCACAACGATCATCACGCCTGCCAGAAAAAGCAGAAAAAACAGCAGCACACCGCAAAGTCCCGTAAAGGTATGCACTTTTTTATTCAACTGTTCCGTTAAATGTTCCATACTTTTGGTCTGATAATAAATATAAGATTGAATATTATCCTGAATCAGCTCTGTCATGATATAGATATTGTTGTCCAGCATCTCGATATTCACATCATAACTGTTATCATTCTCCACATTTATCTTAATGTCATCCACGCGGTCTTCCAGCGTATCAATATTACGCATCAGGATCTGGAGCCAGGCACGGCTCTCCCCGTCCGTAGTGATACTCATGAGGTTGCCAAACTCACTGCGCAGTTCGTCCAGCAAAACATACGGGTCTTCCAGGCTCTTATCATCCCCCACCGTTTCGAAGGTAACATAGCCTACCACAAGTTTATAAAGACTCTCATCCATCTCTTCCTTGAAATTCAGGTTATAATTATTCGCCACCGTCATATTGCTCACAATATTGTCATAGGCTTTGCTGTAATTACGAAGCGCATAGATCAGATAGATGACCATCACCAGGAAGGGAATCGCCACGATCACGGAAAGCAGAATCAGTTTATGTTTGATGGAATATTTCACTTTGGCTGCCTGCATAATTTTATCTCCTTACCTATAGCTGTCTGCTCCGTTTCATCACAAAGCAATGCGTTTAACAATTACCTATAGTTATTCTACCAATTTTCTGATAAAAGATAAATTGTAAATTTTTTTCTATCAAAATTAAGATTCTTTGTTTGCATTGACAAGCTAAAAGGTGTAATATAAATGTGTGTATCGTTTTTTAGCAAATAAACTCGTAATGAAAGATAACAATAATGAAAGAAAATTCTGTTTTTGCCAAGATTTATGAATATATCTGTAAAGACACCGGCCGGAAGAATGAGTCATCTAAACTGATCGTTGTCCTCAGAATGCTGATTCTGTCCATGACAGTCTATTCCCTGCTCAACTGTTTCCTGATCGCATGTATCAAGGACGTCAGGGCGCTTGTTTTTGCCATTGCTTCCCTGGTTCTGTTCATTCTTGCCTTCGTATGCTCCTACTATTGGAGTTCTTTTATGTCCTACTGTATATTAAATATCTATATCCTTACCTGGACATTAGCCAATGTGCTCTGTTTTGGCTGGAATATCGGGGTGCAGCACTTCCTTACCATATTACTTGTATTTTGCTTTTTCTCAAAATACAGACACGAAAAAGCCAAGTTCATCTACACAGGCTGCCTACTGGTACTCCGTCTGTATTTATATTATTACTGCCAGTCACACGCGCCTGTATTTGCCCTGACACACCCTCTGGGGAACTATCTGCAGATTGTAAATACCTTCTTTGTTTTCCTGACACTCGCCCTGATCGCTTACATATTCAGCGCCGATTCCCAGGAACTGGAAGGCAAACTGATCGAATATAACAGGCAGCTTATGAAGCAGGCCAATACCGATACCCTGACCGGCCTTTATAACCGCCGCAGCACCATAGAGTATTTGGATGATCTGCTCAGCAATCCTGAACACCAGATCAGTATCTGCTTGTGCGATATCGACTTTTTTAAACATGTTAACGATACCTACGGACACGATGTGGGCGATGTGGTGCTTAAAAAGATTTCTGAGACCTTTCGTAAAGAACTGCCGCAGGATTCTTTCATTTCCCGCTGGGGCGGTGAAGAATTTTTACTGATCTTCCCCAGATTAAACGGAGATGAGGCGGTGGTCGCCTTGGAAAAACTTCGGCAGAAGATTAAGACCATCGTGTTTGACGGTGTCATTGAAACCTTTACCATCTCGCTGACATACGGTCTGGTGGAGTACGATTACCACAGCGACCTGACCACCATCTTAAAAGAAGCGGACGAAAAATTATATCTCGGCAAAGAAAGCGGACGTGACCGGATCATCTTCTGATCCGGTCATTATTTATCCTATCCCCTCATATATTAATACAAATCTTTCTTGAGGGTATTTACTTGAAACGCAATCTCACACTCAAACAATGGACGGCTGCCCTGATTCTTTTGGGCGGTTTTTGTGCCTCTACCCTTCTTTATTATGTACATAATCATCAGGACACCAAGTTTGAAACTTTCGGGGAACAATTTTTCCTGAACGAAGTACAGGCCAATCCCATCCATTTCCATTATACAATAGATGATGCGGCAGCTTACGGTATCGATGAATCCAGCCTTTCCCTGCCCGTCTATCATGCCGGCGAAGCCGCAGATGATGTCTATGAACTCTCGCAGACCAGAACCAGCCTGGCTGCGATCGACCGCAGCTCGCTGAGCGAAGACAACCAATATCTGTACGATCTGCTGGATGCTTATCTGGCCGCATCGTCAGGCACCGCCGCCTATCCATATTTTGCAGAACCGCTTTCCCCCTCTTCGGGAGCGCCCTCAGAGCTCCCAGTCCTTCTGGCCGAATATCAATTAGATAATAAGGCGGATATCGAAAACTACCTGAATATCCTCTCCCAGATTCCGGCTTACTTCGATGGTTTGATCATCTATGAGAAGGAAAAAGCAGCGGCCGGACTTTTTATGTCCGATGAGACAGCAGACAAAATGATCGCCCAGTGTGCGGCACTGATGGATCCGGTCATTCTGGAGGAAGGTACCCATTTTCTGGAGATCACCTTTCATGAAAAGCTAAATGCCCTCTCACAGCAGGGAGTCATAAACAAGGAACAGTCGCTCTCTTACCAGTCGGAACACGACCGCCTTCTAACAACTGTCGTTGCCCCTGCCTACGATAAACTGGCCGATGAGATCACCCTCTTAAAAGGAAACAGCAAACCTCTCGGCGGCCTGGCGCAGTATGAAGGGGGACGCGACTACTACCTGGCCCTGCTGCGCCTGCGCACCGGCTCTTATCGGGATATTGCAGAGATCAAGCGGCTGCTCTATCAGGATCTGCAGTTTCATTATGAATCCCTGATCCATCTGCTGCAGGCAGACCCCTCTCTCAAAGACCTGCTCCTGCAGGAGCCCCCGCTCCTGCCCGAATCTTCCCCGGAGGAATATCTGTCTTATCTGCAGACGGCGATCCAACAGGATTACCCCGCAATTCCATCCGGAAAAGATGATTCCCCGATTCATTCCGTGGTGAAATACGTAGACCCAAGCCTGGAGCCTTACAGTGCACCTGCTTTCTATATGACACCGCCCATTGATGATGTCTGCGACAACATCATTTATATAAATACCCAGGACACCACCGGTGATCTGTCTCTCTTTACCACATTGGCGCACGAAGGTTATCCCGGTCACCTGTATCAGACCGTCTACAGCCAGCGCTACTGGGACGAACATGACATCCTGCCCCTGCGCAGCATTCTTTACTACGGCGGTTTTATCGAAGGCTGGGCCATGTACGTGGAGCTTTCATCCTATGACTACGCAATCCGACTGGCAGAAACTGCCCACCCGGAAGCTGTCCGCTACTACCAGGCCTGCCGTCTCGACCGGCAGATCCAGCTATGCTTGTACTCCTTGTTAGATGTGGCAATCCATTATGACGGCGCTACCCTGGATAATGTAAAGCGAATCTTCTCAGCCCTGGGCACCATGAACGATGAAAGCGTGCAGGCCGTTTACCAATATATCGCCGAAGAGCCCTGCAATTATCTGAAATACTATCTGGGTTACCTGGAAATCATGGAATTAAAAAAACAGGCCGCCATCGTCTGGGCCGAACCCGGGAAGACTGACGCTGCCTGTGACCAAACAGACTTCCAATATCAATTCCACTGTTTCCTTTTGCAAAACGGCCCGGCGGATTACCGGTCGTTGGCCGCAAGACTGGCTTTATGGGATCCCTAATATTTCTCCCTGAAAAACCGGTTTAACTTAAACAGGGCCTGCTCCAATACCCGCTGTTCTTCCTCCGACAGCCCAGCGATCACGGCATCTATCATTTGTTCATGGAACTTCTGGTGATGAAGATAGGCCCTGATGCCTTTATCCGACAAAGAGATCAGTACCACTCGCCGGTCCTCCTCGCTGCGGGTCCTGTTCACATATCCTTTCTTTACAAGACCATTAATGGATATGGTAAGCGTTCCCGTGGTCACCTCAAGTTCCCTGGCAACACTGGTCATATTCTTCGCACCCTCCATTCCAATCGCTTCTATGACATGCATGTCATTAGTGGTCACGTCCCTGTATTCTCCTGTCCTGATGGCGCGTTCTTCTATGGTATTAATATCACGGAACAATTTGACCAATACTTCATTCAATGTATTATTGATATCCATCCCGGCTCTCCAACCTTCTTCATTTCTGTTGTCTCATTTTAACAGATATTACTTTGATAGTCAAACTATTCTTCCATCATCTGATCAATATAGCCCCTGTCCCATAATAAAATCTGCAATTTTTTTGCCGCCTCCACCGCCGGCGCCGTAAAATACTGGTTGGTCATGACCGCACCCACCATCCGCTCATAATAGGCCCGTCCCCCATAAGTGCGGAGTATCGCTTCCACGCCCACCGGGCCGTTATAGCGCTTACACTGAACAGCATAGGTGACGCCATCTTTCTCCGCCAGGATATCCACGCCAAAATCCCCGCTCCCGCGTGTCACTTCCACCTCTATAAATCCCTGTTTTTCCAAAAGTTGTGCACAGAAATATTCAAAATCATGGCCTTCCATCTCATCCATGAAGCCTGTCCTGCGGTAATGGCGACAGCGGCAGACACACTTTACCAAAAGTATGGCCGCCGCTGTCAGGACAATGATACCTATTATGATTGCCATTAGTATTGTTAATTGCGACTGCTGCATGTATTTACTTCCTCTTAATCCACACAAACCCGTGTCCCGACAGGGTAATATCTTTTACGTCCTGCGGCTTACCGCTCAACATATCTTTCCAGACGCCGTCCTGTTCCAGCGAGACTTTCCTCTCCATATCATGGAAATTAAACAATCCGATCATCTGCTCTTTACCCTTGCTTCTCATCAGACCCAGCACCGCGTCATCCCCGGCATCCACCACCTGACAGTCCGCATCCGCATCAAATACTTTCTCCTTTTTGCGCAATTTCTCAAGCTGTCCCAGCGCCCGGAAAATCTGCCCGGCCACGGTCTTAGCATCACCTCGTTCCGCCGCCAGTTCCCAGCGGAATTTCCCCCTGTGAATGTAACGGGAATCCGCTGATTTGCCTGGTTCCTGCTTATACGTATAATCATTTACCTGCCCCACCTCATCACCGCTGTAGAGCATGGGAATCCCGGACTGCGTCAGCATATAGGCATGCAGCATGATATCCATACGGACGGCATCCTGCATTTTCTGTTGGTCTTTTTCAAACCCTGCGCTCTCCACACCGCACATGGAAGCTGTGGTGCCGCAGAATCTCGCATCGCCAAGTCTCGGATCATCATTGTAGAGTTCTCCCCTGCTCACACTGCCCGGATAATTTCCCGTAAAATAATCATTCAGAAATTTTTTGTGTGCCACTTCTTCCATGCCCCAGGTCCGCAGTGTTGCAAAATCCAGGCCCCACCCGATATCGTCATGACATCTCAAATAGTTTAAAAAGGTATATTCTCTCGGCAGACTGTTCACCACATCCATCTGCTTCTTTAACAGACGCACATCTCTGGTCGCCACACAATTCCAAGTAGTCGCCATGGTAGTCACATTATAGAGCATATGACATTCCGGCTTCTCCACTGTCCCAAAATACGGCACCACCTTTTCCGGCTCCATCACGACCTCTCCCAGCAGTACCACACCAGGGCACACAATCTCACCGATCATGCGCATCATTCGCACAATGGTATGTACCTGTTTCAAATTTCTGCACTGCGTTCCAAGTTCTTTCCAGATATAAGGCACCGCATCAATGCGTATAATATCCATCCCCTGATTCGCCAGGTAAAGGAAATTGTACATCATCTCATTAAACACGCGCGGGTTCCGGTAATTCAAATCCCACTGATAAGGATAAAAGGACGTCATCACATAATGCCCGATCTCCGGAAGCCAGGTAAAATTACCCGGCGCAGTAATCGGAAATACCTGTGGCACCGTCTCTTCATATTGTGCCGGTATATCATAATTATCATAGAAAAAATACCGGCTCATGTATTCGCCCTCGCCCTGGCGCGCTCTTCTGGCCCACTCATGTTCTTCCGAAGTATGGTTCATGACAAAATCCATACACAGACTGATGCCCCGTTCATGGCACTTTTCCGAAAGCTGCGCCAGATCATCCATGCTGCCCAGATCCGGCCGTACTTTCCTGAAATCTGCCACCGCATATCCGCCGTCCGAACGCCCCTCCGGCGAATCCAAAAAAGGCATCAGGTGAATATAGTTGACATTACAGGCTTCCAGATAGGACAGCTTCTCCTGCAGTCCCTGTATCGTACCTGCAAAGTTATCAATGTAAAGCATCATGCCAAGCATATCTTTCTTACGAAACCATGCCGGATCTTTCTCCCGTTTCTGATCCAGATCTTTCATCTTCTGATCCCGCGCCAGATAATACGCATACATCTGATCACACAGTTCCGCAAACATGGAATCATTCTCATACAGTTCCATATACAGCCAACGCAGTTCATCATGGTGTTTTTTTAATCTTTTTTCAAAAATCTCCGAAGCGTTCATCATGCCCTCCCAAATAAAACCCCTGTGATAACAGATTTCCCCCATTTATTACACAATATACCACGAGAAGACTAATTTCGCAATTATAATAAATGCTGATTTCACGTTTCTGCCATTTTCCTCTTGCATTATCCCTCTCCATCCGCTATAATCAATCCCATCAGGCAAAAAGAGAGGTTTTTCCGCATTGAGTATGTAATCTGTTTCTAACAACTTAACACGGCAGCAAGTCATAGTTTGTTATCAGAGGCAGATCATATCATTGGTGTACTGTATTTTTTTGCGGGTTTCTATTTGTATAGGTATTCCCGTTTCTTTTTGAGGCCTTCTGGTAACAGAGGCTTTTTATTTTGCGAAAATACGAGATAAGCTTATTTTCGCATGAAAAGAAGGGAGTGCATCTATTATGTCACAGATTCAGGTATCTAATTTAACTTTTTCCTATGATACCAGTTACGATACTATTTTTGAGAACGCATCCTTTACCATCGACACCGACTGGAAGCTCGGTCTGATCGGCAGAAACGGTAAAGGCAAGACTACGTTTTTGAATCTTTTGCTGGGTAAGTACGACTACAGTGGCTCTATCAGTCATTCCACCTGTTTCGACTACTTCCCCTGCCCGGTCACACAATCGCAGGAGAAACTAATCACGGCAGACCTGGCGGAAGAACTGATTCCGGACTTCGAGCTCTGGAAAGTCTGCCGGGAACTGGACAGCCTGAAAGCCGATGCTGAAATTCTCTACAGACCTTTCGCAACACTCAGCCACGGGGAGCGGACGAAAGTCATGCTGGCTCTGCTCTTTTCACGGGACAACCATTTTCTGCTGATAGACGAACCCACCAACCATCTGGATATCAGTGCCAGGACTCTGTTACGGGACTATCTGTGCTCTAAAAAGGGCTTTCTTCTGGTCTCCCATGACAGATGGCTTTTAAATGAATGTGTAGATCATATTCTGGTGCTAAATCGCAGCTCCATTCGGGTAGAGAAGGGCAATTTCGACAGTTGGTATGCCAATAAGGAAAAACAGGACAATTTCGAGCAGGCCGAAAATGAAAAATTGAAAAAAGAAATCAGTAAACTAAAGGAGGCCGCAAGACGCACCGCCATGTGGGCTGATAAAGCAGAGGGCCGCAAGATCGGTTATGATCCCATAAAGGAACATGACCGCAGCATGGGGACCCGTGCCTATATCGGCGCCAAATCCGCCCGTATGCAGCAGCAACGCAAAAACCTTGAGTACAGGCGCACAGCCGCCATCGAGGAGAAAGAGACACTGCTCAAAGATATAGAAACTGTACCGGACTTAAAACTTCCCACCCTGACACACCACAAACAGACATTGATACACGCAGAGAAGCTAAGTCTCGGTTACGGCGATACTCCCATTTTGCGCGATTTCACCTTTTCCCTTGAGCAGGGGGACCGTGTATGGCTGCAGGGTCCCAATGGCTGTGGTAAGTCTACCCTGATCAAAGCTATCCTTGGGGATGCCTCCATCAATATATCAGGGGAACTGCACCTTGCCAGCGGCCTTACGATCTCCTACATCGATCAGGACACCTCTCACGTGACCGGCAGTCTGCAGGATTACATCCGCTCCGCGAATATGGATGAGAGTCTTTTCAAAGCGATCCTGCGGCAGCTGGATTTTGCGCGGACACAATTTCATAAACGTCTGGAAGAATACTCCGAAGGGCAGAAAAAAAAGGTGTTGATCGCCACCAGCCTGCTCACGCCCGCTCATCTTTATATCTGGGATGAGCCGCTCAATTATATTGACATCTTTTCCAGAATGCAGTTGGAAAAACTGATCCTCACGCACTGTCCTACACTGTTGTTTGTGGAGCATGATCGTACATTCGGAGAAAAAATGGCCACGAAAACCATAGCTTTACATTTATAAAATTTATTTTATATTTTCTTTCTTTTTTCTTTCGAATTTTGACACATCCCATTCACAAATTGTGTGTATAGTAATAACTGTAGTTGAGACAGAGCCGAATCAAAAAATCCGGCCCGCAAGAATATCCTACATAGATTCTTAAGCGGTGGTTACTACACTTCCAATGGAGTCGCCGGTGCTGAACTGGTGCCGACCGGCTTCGACTAAACATAACAGTGCATCTAACCAATGCCTGTTGACATATATTAGGACTGATACATTTCTATCCTTCTCACACAATGAAAACGGCGTTCATGACGGACGCCGTTTTCATTATGCATCTATACCAGCATCCCCGCCAGCACGATACTGGCTATGATACCCGCCAGCGTGGCTAACAGTGCTCCTTTTAAAGTGTAGCGTGTTCTGGTAACCCTGGCCGCCAGAAAATAAACACTCATGGTATAAAAAATCGTTTCCGTACAACTCATCATGATGGAGGTCGTAAGCCCAATCAGGGAATCCGGACCGTGGTTCTTGAAGATATCCAGCACAAGTCCGGTAGCCGCCGAAGATGAGAACATCTTCACCAGCATCAATGGAATCAATTCTGAAGAAAATCCAAGCCGCGCCGCTATCCCGCCAAAAAGTCCGCCTATAAATTCCAGAAATCCCGAAGCCCGCAACACTCCCACTGCCACCATCAACCCGATCAGCGTAGGCATGATCTGAATGACTGTATGGAAACCGTCCTTGGCGCCTTTGATAAAATCCTCATAGACATTACAGTGGTTGGAAATCCCGTATGCCACAATATAGAAGATAATGACAGGAATAATGATATTGGAAACATTGGATAATACGGAGGCCATACATACACCTGCCGAATCTTTTATAAAAATCTATGCAGACGGGCTGATTTTTATTATACTAAAAGTAAATTCCTTCGGAATTAACATTTATTCAAGATAGGTAATTGCGAAACTCTGTCAAGTATGTTGCATTTGTACAATTATAATAGCATTGATATGAGTTTCGCAAATGCCTGTTTATTCAAGAAAAAGAGAGGATAAAAATTTGGAAAAAATCAGAAAATATTCGCTTCGGGAAGTTTCTCATTATAAGGTTCACGGGCGGACGATTCCCGGTGTCTGTCCTCTGCCGCTTTTCTTTAATGGAAGCGCTGTGGAAGTGAACGTATCGGGTTCGGAACTTTGGATCGATATCGAAGCAGGCTATCATATCCACGAGATATGGGTCACCTGTGAGATCAACGGAGAACTGATGAGCCGGCAGATGCTGATGCCGGGCAGATATTCTTTATGCCTGTTTCGCGGCATGAGTCCGGAAGCCGTCAAGAATGTGCGGTTTACCCGGGAACTACAAGCCATGACGGAAGATGAGGACTGTTATCTTCTCGTCTACGGCCTGCAGGCTGACGGTACTTTTTATCCTGTTCCCAAGAAAAAATATACGCTGGAATTTATCGGCGACAGCATTACTTCCGGCGAGGGCACCTACGGCGCCAAAGCGGATACCGACTGGATTCCCATGTACATGGGGTATAGCCGCAATTATGCGAAAATGGTGTCCGAAGCCCTGGAGGCAGACGCCTATCTGATTTCTCAGGGCGGCTGGGGTGTCCTTTCAAGCTGGGACGCTAATCCTAATTGTAACATCCCCTCCCGCTACGAGAAACTCTGCGGACTCTGTTCCGGTCCCGTCAATGAAAGTCTGGGAGCCTTTGCTCCTTACGATTTTACTGGTAGAAAAATTGATGCCCTCATTGTCAATCTGGGCACCAATGATGCTTCCGCCTTCGTTCAGCCTGCCTGGTCTGATGCCGTCACCGGCCAGACCTTTGAACAGCGCCTGAATCCGGACGGCACCTTTCAAGAAGACGACCTGCGCCGATTCAAAAACGCAGTCATCGACTTCTTAAAAATGCTGCGTAAAGACAACCCGCAGGCACATATTGTCTGGTGCTATGGTATGTTGGGATATGATCTTTCCCTGGCCATCAATGACGCTGTCAACCAATACACAGCCGCAAGCGGTGACTACAACGTTATCTTCCTGCAGCTGCCGGACACTACCGAAGAAACGGTGGGCTCCCACGCGCATCCCGGCGAGAAATCCCACAGACGGGCCGCGCAGGTGATCATTGAATACCTAAAGAAATATTTTCTACCGGCGCTCCAGCTCCATCAGACCAAGCTTTAGCGCTCCCATGATGCCCTGTTTGTCATCAAGGCTCTGCACCACAATATAAGAATCCAAGTCTTCCAATTCCTTCGTCTTGATGTAGCCATTTAAAAGGGTTTTATATTTCTCACGCACTAACGGCAGAAGCTGCGTCTGGTGCATCACACCGCCTCCCAGGATAATCCGCTGGGGAGATAAGGTCATTGTATAATCTACCAGGGCCTGCGCGATATATTCAGCCTCCATCTCCCACACTTCCGGCCTGTCCGCAAGCTCAACCGCTTTCTTTCCCCATCTGCCCTCAATCGCCGGCCCGGCCGCCAGACCTTCCATACAATTTGCGTGGAAGGGACAGAAGCCTTTATAGGTGTCCTGCGGAAGCCGGCTTAAAAGAACATGTCCTCCTTCCGAATGCATCATCCCGTGGAGCAGTCTGCCGTCCACAATCGCACCTACACCCACACCTGTGCCGATGGTGATATAAATACAGCTGTGTAATCCTTTGGCAATACCCCAAGTATACTCTCCAAGGGCTGATCCGTTCACATCCGTATCAAATCCTACCGGCACTCCCAATTTATCTTTAAATACTCCTACCATATTATAATTCTGCCATGCCAGCTTCGGTGTTGTCGTGATATAACCATAGGTCGCAGAATCCCTGTCCACATCAATGGGACCAAAACACCCAATACCCAGCGCTTCTATCCCTTTACCCTCAAAAAATGCTAACAGCTTCGGTACCGTAATCTCCGGCGTCTCTGTGGGGATAGACACCTGCTCCATGATCTCTCCATTTTCATTACCGATAGCACATACCATTTTGGTGCCACCTGCTTCTAATGCTCCTAATATCATATGCCCTCCGTTCCGAAACAGCCGCTTAAGAATGTCCTGTCTTCCGAGATCCTCGCGGACTATGTCTCTTTTTATAATTTATTTTATCATATCGCATCATCTTCAATCCATGGCGGTCACAATATCCCGCGCCACATACACACCGCTGGCGGATGCGTGGGACAGGGAATGTGTCACGCCGCTGCCGTCACCAATGATATAAAGTCCCCTGTACTTCGTCTCCAGATGCTCATTGATCTCCACTTCCATATTATAGAATTTAACTTCCACGCCATAGAGCAGCGTATCGTCATTCGCCGTACCCGGCGCAATTTTATCAAGTGCGTAGATCATCTCGATAATGCCATCTAGGATCCGCTTCGGAAGCACCAGGCTCAAATCTCCCGGCGTTGCCGCAAGCGTTGGCTCTATCACTCCTTCCGCAATACGCTTTGCATTGCTCCTTCTTCCGCGTACCAAATCACCAAAGCGCTGTACAATCACGCCGCCGCCCAGCATATTGGACAATCTGGCAATGCTCTCCCCGTAACCGTTACTGTCCTTGAAAGGTTCTGAGAAATGCTTGGCAACCAGCAGTGCAAAGTTGGTATTGTTAGTCCGCTTATCCACACCCTCATAACTGTGTCCGTTTACCGTCACAATACCATTGGTATTCTCATTGACCACGATACCATACGGATTCATGCAGAAGGTTCTTACACTATCCTCAAATTTCTCAGTACGGTAGACAATCTTACTCTCATACAACTCGTCTGTCAGATGGGAGAAGATCACCGCCGGAATCTCCACGCGTACACCGATATCCACACGGTTGGACTTTGTGTTAATCGAAAGTTCGCCACACACTTTTTCCATCCACTTGCTGCCGCTTCTTCCCACAGATATGACACACCTATCACAATTATAGGCCTCTTTCTCCGTGATCACCCGATAGCCTTCCTCTGACACTTCCACAGTCTTAATCGGCGTATCAAAATAAAAATCCACTTTATCTTTCAACTCTGCATACAGATTCTCCAGCACGATATAGTTAATATCTGTTCCCAGATGTCTGACAGAGGCATCCAACAGGTTGAGGTTATTCTGCAGGCACAGCTTCTTAAACTGTGTTCCGGCCGTAGAGTACAACTTCGTACCCTCCCCGCCATATCTCATATTAATCTCATCCACATAACGCATCAGATCAATGGCCTGTTTCTTACCTACATACTCATGGAGCGTGCCGCCAAAATCATTGGTAATGTTATATTTACCATCGGAAAAGGCACCCGCACCGCCAAAACCGCTCATGATGGAGCAGCTTTTACAATTAATACAGGTTTTTACTTTCTCCCCGTCAATCGGACAATGACGCTTATCCAGTGCATGCCCCGCCTCAAAAACCGCTATCTTGAGATTCTCTCTTTTCTTTGTTAATTCATAAGCCGAATAAATGCCACCCGGCCCCGCGCCGATAATGATCACGTCATATTTCATAATATTCCCTCGCCCGTCTTCTTTTTCCTATTACATTGTAAGTAATTATACCATACAACTTTCAGCATGTCATTATCGTACAACAGTAAACT
>CAYUKT010000003.1:17872-21884 GCA_964445285.1 uncultured Bacteroides sp.
AGCGGATAAATTACACAAAAATATTACAGTGTAATATGGAGGGATTCGAGTGGTCATTAAGAAGAGAAAAAGAATCGTATTGATAGGATTTGCTATCCTGATAGCCGTCAGCATTATTGTATTCTGCCTGTCCTCCCTGATCATAGCCAGAAAGAGCAATGATGCGATCAGTCAGGTCGGCAAAGTATATACTCATGCAATGGCCGGACAGGTAAAACAGACGTTTGATGCCGTCATCAGCATGCAGGTCTTTCAGCTACAGGGGCTTGTGGACAGGACGCCGCCCGAAAGCGTATCATATGGCCAGCAAATGATCGATGATCTCATAGAGAGCGCCCGTGTACGTAACTTTACCTATCTTGCACTCTATACAGGAGAAGGGGAAGCGGAAATTATTTACGGCGAACCGGTAGACTATTATGATGAAAATACATTCTATAGAGTATTGAAAAATAGTAACCAGCGCGTATTTTCCGGTTACGACACCAATGATAACAGAATGCTCTGCCTGCTTGTAGATGCCCAGTACCCCATGCGTGATGGCAAGACCAGTTCTGCCATTGTAGCAGCGCTTCCTATGGAGTATCTTGAGGAAGTACTGTCCTTAAATGACAGTAACACCGACATGTATTCCTTTATTATACGAAGAAACGGAACCTATGTCGTCAGGAATCTGGACGATGATAATTACTTTGATCGTATTCTGGATATTTTTTCCGAATCGGACGATAAATCCAGAGATACCTATATACAGGAACTTCAGACCGCCCTTAACACGGATGCCGATTACTCCACTCTCATCTATAACGGAGATGAATACGAGTACATGCTGTGCACACATCTGCCCGATTCAGAATGGTATCTGGTGTCCATCATGCCTTTCGGTCTGTTGGAAGATATCGTAAATGATATGAATATACAAAGACAGGTCATCATTTTGGTAATGGCCGGTGTGATCCTGATAGGAATCATTATTATCTTTGCCATCTATTACAGGCTGTCACAACAGCAATTAAGAGAACTGGAACAAGCGGAACAGGCAGCTGTCCAAGCCAATAAAGCTAAGAGCGAATTTCTCTCCAGCATGAGCCATGATATCCGAACACCGATGAATGGTATCGTGGGCATGACGGCCATAGCAATGGCAAATATCAATGATATGACTAAAGTAAAGGAGTGTCTGGGCAAGATAACCCTTTCCAGCAAACATCTGCTCGGCCTCATCAATGACGTTCTGGATATGTCCAAGATCGAGAGCGGTAAACTATCCCTGAATATGAACCAGATTTCCCTGCGGGAAGCCATGGAAAGTATCGTAAATATCGTACAGCCACAGATCAAATCCAGACAGCAGCATTTTGACATCTTCATACAAAAGATACAGACAGAAGAAATCTACTGTGACAGTGTCCGGTTAAATCAGGTGTTGTTAAACCTTTTGTCCAACGCGATCAAGTTTACCCCTGAGAATGGCAACATCTATATCCGCCTGGAACAGGAGGATTCACCAAAGGGCGAGAATTATATAAGATGCCATTTCTGGGTGAAAGACAGCGGAATCGGTATGACGCCGGAATTCCAGGAGAAGATTTTTGACACCTTCACCAGAGAAAAGAAAAGCCAGGTGGATAAAACGGAAGGCACCGGACTTGGTATGGCAATCACAAAGGCTATTGTAGATACCATGGAAGGCAGTATTGAACTGCACAGCGAACCCGAAAAGGGCAGTGAGTTCCATATTACGTTGGATTTTGAAAAAGCTACCGTTAAGGAAGAGGACATGGTTCTTCCTCCTTGGAAGATGCTGGTGGTCGATAATAATGAAGATTTGTGTAAGTCTACTGTTTTCTCCCTTAAGGAGATCGGCATTGAAGCACAGTGGGCTACCGATGGCAAGACAGCCATAGATATGGTCAAGGCTCATCATGACATGCATGATGATTACGAAATCGTCCTTTTAGACTGGAAAATGCCTGATATGGATGGTCTGCAGACGGCCAAAGAAATGCGCAAGCACTTGGGTGAAGAGGTGCCAATCCTGATCATCTCCGCTTATGACTGGAGCGATATTGAAAAAGAAGCGATCGAGGCTGGCATACAGGGCTTTATCTCCAAACCTCTGTTTAAATCCAACCTCTTCCTGGGGCTGAGCCGCTATATGATAGGAGACGAGGAAAATGCTCCGCAGGATACCGTCTCTACCATTGATTTTACCGGCAAACGTATCCTGTTGTCTGAAGACAATGAATTGAACTGGGAAATTGCGGAAACCATTTTATCAGAAGTTGGTTTTGAACTGGAACGGGCTGAAAATGGCCAGATCTGTGTTGATAAATTTACGCAGTCTGAACCCGGATTCTATGATATCATCCTGATGGATATCCGAATGCCGGTCATGAACGGTTACGAAGCCGCAAAGGCAATCCGGGCTCTGGATCGTCCAGACGCAGATCTGCCTATTATCGCCATGACGGCAGATGCCTTCTCGGATGATATTCAAAGATGCCTTGAATGCGGCATGAACGAACATGTGGCGAAGCCAATCGATATGAACAGACTCACACAGATCTTGAAAAAATATCTGTTCGAATAAGATACAGTAGGAGGATGTATTACATATTATGAGTACAAAATTACAGCTAATTGTTGACAGTCTCGATATGATAAGCCAGTTATTTGACAAAGAATTACTCATATCTGTTATGGACAGGGACGGAATCGTGCAGGGTTATTCTCTGCCCCCGGGAATACCTCCACAAATAGAAGTTGGTTCTGTATTCAAAGATCCAAGCGGTGCTTTCCATGAAGTTATCACCAAAGGCGTTACCAGACATAATTATCTTCCCAAGGAAGTCCTGGGATTTCCAATCGAAGGAAATCTGGTTCCCATTAAAGAAGATGGACAGGTAATAGGATGTATCATATGCTCTTATTCCGTGGAAGGTAAAGAGAAGATCAAGGATATTGCCACAAGATTTCAAGAATCCATCCAGCAGATTGACCATTCCATTCAGGATGTTGTCACCGGAATCGAAAATCTGTTTACTATGTTGACGGATATGAACCAAATGACTTTTGATGTAGAGAAGGATGTCAATCTGGCAACAGGAGTTGTAACCAACATCAGCAGCAATGCCTCACATTCCAATATACTTGCGTTAAACGCATCTATTGAGGCTGCGCGAAGCGGGGATGCCGGCCGCGGCTTTGCAGTGGTCGCTACAGAAATGGGCAAACTGGCAAAAGACAGCGGCACTTCCGCAACGGAGATCAAGAAAACCCTGTCAGTCATTGTAAACCATTTGGAAATTATTGCTAACTTTATCAAGGATGCCAATGATGTGGCAAAAGACCATATTGATAACATAGGTTCCATCAGAGATGCCCTGCAGCAGACCATCTCCATTGCAAAGGAACTGGAAAACGATGTAAAACTGTAATAACTATCAGACCATTCTTTGACGGCCGGAAAACCGGCCGTCTTACTTTATGTCTGGCCAAACAATTCTATTGTCCCAGAAAAATCTGAGTACCGCTTATAACCTGCCCCGAAATGAGCAGAAGTTTATTTTTTAAGAACGGAGAGAGTGCTTCCTTTGCGGCCTGCCTGTCCTTAATCTCATTGCCCTCGGCTGCAAATACCAGAACCACTTTACTTCTGGCATGAAACCTTTTCAGGTAATCAAACAATTTCTCATAGCACTTTTTATAAGGGGAACAGACATACTCCGTAAATGCGCCATCCGTCATGAGCATTGCCATCGGCACCACTTCCGTACTTATTTCTGTCCCCCATATTACGATGTTCAGGCGGACATTACGAAAAATCTCATTACTTCTCTTAAGCGCCCCGACTACCCCTGCCAACGCCTCCTGAAATTCCTCCTGATGTAAAGAATTGTCTATCACGATGGACATCTCCAGATTTCCACCCCGGTAATTTCCCGGAATATGCAGGATCGCATCCACCTTCTTTGCAATCTGTAACGCTTCTAACTGTGTCAGTGTCATT
>CAYUKT010000004.1:0-3576 GCA_964445285.1 uncultured Bacteroides sp.
AATTCCCGGCAAACTTGATGATCTTCTCCCTGCCTGTAAACCCTCTCGCCACACGCACGGCACTCATTACCGCCTCTGTCCCGGAACTGACCAGGCGCACCATCTCCACATCCGGCACACAGGCATGGATCCGTTCTGCCAGCTCCACTTCTCCCGCAGTCGGCGCGCCAAAGGTAAGACCGTTGGCACATACCCGCTGTACCGCCTCCACCACTCTTGGATGGGCATGACCCAATATTCCCGGCCCCCAGGAACAGACATAATCCAGATACCGGTTGCCGTCCACATCATAGAGCCATGCTCCCTGCGCTTTTTCCACAAAAAAGGGATGTCTTCCCACCGCCCCGAAGGCCCTGACCGGAGAATTGACCCCGCCGGGAATCAACTCTTTCGCTTTATCGTAAAGATTTTCCGATTTATCCCAATTCATACTTTCCTCCAAGTCCATGCAGAACACAGTACTTCTCACACAATCCACTTTGCCGCATCCAGGGCATGATAGGTGATGATAATCTTCGCCCCTGCCCGCTTCATCGCTGTGAGGTTCTCCAGCACGATCCTTCTCTCGTCAATCCATCCATTGGCCGCGGCCGCCTTCACCATCGCATATTCACCGCTCACATTATACACCGCAAACGGCATATCAAAAGTAAGCGCCGCCTCTTTTAATACGTCCAGATACGCAAGGGCCGGTTTGACCATTACAATGTCCGCTCCCTCCTCTATATCCGCATGGATCTCCCGCAGCGCTTCCTGTCCGTTGGCACAGTCCATCTGGTAACTTTTGCGGTCTCCGAATCCCGGTGCGGAGTGCGCCGCATCCCGGAAAGGCCCGTAATAGGCGGAAGCAAATTTCGCGCTGTAGGCCATGATCGGAATCTGGGTAAATCCCGCCAGGTCCAAGCCCTCCCGTATGGCCGCCACTCGTCCGTCCATCATATCGGAAGGGGCCACCATATCCGCCCCGGCTTCCACAAGACTCACTGCCATTTTTACCAGATACGGCAAAGTCTCATCGTTTCGTATTTCTTCGCCGCACACCATCCCGCAATGTCCATGGGATGTGTATTCACACAGGCACACATCCACCACAATATAGATTTCGGGATACTTTTCCCGGATATATCTGACCGCTCTCTGGGTGATGCCATCCTGCGCATAAGCCTGACTCCCTTGAGTGTCTTTATGCTGGGGAATCCCGAAAAGCATGATGCCCCCAATGTCCGCCGTCTTTATCTGTTCCAGGATCTCATCCAGACAGTCGATGGAATATTGAAAAATCCCCGGCATGGACTCCACCGGATTACGAATCTTTTCTCCCTCTATCACGAATATCGGGTAAATAAAATCCTTGGGATGCAGTCTTGTCTCCTGCATCATGGCACGGATTCTCTCATCTCTTCTCAGTCTTCTAAATCGATACATTATTTGCTCCTTTTTCTTTGCCTGCTATCTCTCTGCACAGACACGCAGCTACAGCATCCACACTTGATTCCTCCGCAACCAGTGGCGGCGCCACAACATATTTTTGCACTTCTTTGGCGCACCATTCCCCGATGCAGACATAGCGGCTCTTTGTATTATGCCGCCCTTTCTCTTTCAGTCCTTCAAAATAGGCTCTCACTCCCATGGCAGAGCCAAAAATAATATAATCCGGTTCCTTATCTATAACTGCATCCCGTTTTTGTTCCTGCACCCCCAGCTCATAGAGGGGATAGTCCATATAGGAAATTCCTTGTTCCTGAAAGACAGACAGCATACTATCGCTTCCCTGTTTTGCCCGCAGAATAATTGCCGAACACCCCGTCAAGATTCTATCCGCCAGTCCCTGTGCCAAATGCACCGCATCATAGACAGCCGGCATGTAGTCCGCATAAATTCCGGCTTCCTGCAGCGCTGCCGCCGTTCCCGGACCGATCACTGCAATATTCTTATCATACAGCGTCCGTAAATCACGCCGCTCCTCCTTCATTTTATCGAGAAACACCCTGACACCGTTGGGACTGGTAAAAACAAGCCAGCCATAGTCTGTAAAATCCGGCAGGGATTCCTTCGCCGGCCTGATCTCCATAAAACTCATGTCCAGGGTGGAAAATCCCCGTGTCCGCAGAACAGATGACAGCTTATCCGCAAAATGCCGCGTTCCGGTCACCCCGACCATGATTTCCTGACAGGGCAGGCCTCGTTGTGTCTCCGTTATCAATTCCAGCTTTGCCACCGCGCCGATCACGATCACCGCCGGCGATGTAAATCCCTGCTTTGCCGCTCTCGCCGGAAGTTCATACAATGCCGCCCTTAAGACTCTCTGACGTCCGGTTGTCCCATCCATAATAATGGCACAGGACGTGCTCCGGTCTTTTCCGGCCGCAAGCAGTCCCGTCACGATTTCTGTCAGATGATGCATGCCCATCAGGATGACCAGCGTACCGGAAAGCTGTGCCAAGGCCGCAAAATCCATTTTCAATTCTGCGTGTCCGTCTTTATCTGCCGCCGTTCCCGTCACTACCGTCACGCTGTCCGAAAGCCCTCTGTGGGTGACCGGAATTCCTGCCGCAGCCGGAACAGCAATCGCAGATGTGATCCCCGGTATCTCCTCACAACAGATTCCCGCTTCGCGCACTGCTATGAATTCTTCCCCGCCTCTGCCAAACACAAAGGGATCTCCGCCTTTGAGCCGTACCACCATTTTCCCTTCCCGCGCCTTTTCCACCAAAAGTGCATTGATCTCGGGCTGCTTCATGGCATGACTGCCATACCGCTTGCCCACATATATTTTTTCACAATCCGGCCGCGTCCATCGCAGCAGTTCTTCGGGCATCAGACTGTCATATACTACCGCATCACAGTCTTTCAGAATATTAATTGTCTTCAATGTCACAAGACCTGCATCGCCACAGCCTCCGCCCGCCAGATATACCTTGCCTTCCCTCAAATTCCAATATTCTCCTTTTTCTGCTCTTTTACCATCCGGGCCGCCTTACGTGCCAGTTTTCTGCCCTCCTCTGCGCTGGCCGGGCAAGTAAGTCTTACTCTGTTGTCCGCATACATCGCATCCAGAATCAGCTGGCCCGCTATGCGCACCGTCTCAAGGCTCTGTTCGTCCTGCGCCTGTCTGCACCAGGCTGCCGCGGCCTCACTGCAATCCGCCGAGAGCTGTGCCAGCACTTCCCGTTCTACCAGATAACACAATTCTGTCTCCGCATCTGACATCTTGGTGCAGATCCCAGCCGCCTCAGAGCCCTCCAGCGCCTCCACTGCAATAATGCCCTGACAGGCTGCCGGTAAAAACACTTCCGGGGAAAGGGGGTAAAAATCAAACTCCTTTTCCTGACCGACATCAATACCCAGACGGTCCAGGCCAGCCTTTGCCAACAACAGACCATCATAACTGCCTTCCTTCAATTTGCGAAGCCGGGTATCCACATTGCCACGGATTTCTCCGCAGATCACATGCTCCCATACCTTTCCTGCCAACATCTGCCGCCGCCTGCTGCCGCTCCCTATCCTATAGGGACTCAGTCCCATCCCGCATCCATCATCCGTGTCCTGACGGGCAAACGGCGTCCTGCCTCCCCT
>CAYUKT010000004.1:3676-21128 GCA_964445285.1 uncultured Bacteroides sp.
CCATCCCGCATCCATCATCCGTGTCCTGACGGGCAAACGGCGTCCTGCCTCCCCTGGGCACCACAAGCACATCCCGCACATCACCTCTTGGCAGGACCGCAGCAATGGTCAGCCCATCTGCCAACTTCACCGGCAGGTCTTTGGCCGAATGTACCGCAAGGTCGATCTGCCCATTCAACAGTGCCTGTTCCAGTTCCGATGCAAAGATGCCTTTGTCTCCAATCGCAGAGATTGGTCTGTCCTGTATCCTGTCTCCTCTGGTATGTAAAATCACAAGTTCTGTCACAATCCGCTCGTCCGCATAAGACAGCGCTTCCTGCACCAATGCCGCCTGCTTCAAAGCCAGTTTGCTCCCTCTTGTCCCAATCCTGATCATATTTCCGAATCCCCTTTTATCACAACTTCCAGCAATTCCTCTGCCGATACCCCCTGGCCTTTTTCCATACAATGATAAAACAGCTTCTCAAACAGTTTCTTTCTGTCATCTTCCTTCATTTCCATCTGCATCACGTCCGGCCGTATCTGGCCCAACAAGTCGATGATACTGCCAATGCCTTCCGGCAGCTTCCCGGCAATCTCCTGTCTTACCCATGACGCCGCCAACGGACTTTTACCATCTGTGGAAACGCCAATGGTAAGCGGCCCGTCCTTTATCAGTGCCGGGAAGAAAAAGGTGCATTTATCTCTGTCATCCACCACATTGACCGGAATCCGCTCTGCCCTGCAATACTCGGCAATATGTCCGTTCAAGACTTCATCATCCGTTGCTGCCACCACAAAATCCGCTCCGGCCAGATCTTCCATCAAAACCGCGCGCTCCTCAAACTGAAGAGAGGCCGCCGCATCCTTCTGCGGCAGCTCCCCCTGTACTCTCATGCACTCTTCTATCGCAGGCGCAATCACCTTCAAAGACGGACCAAACAATAAAAGCTTCTCCACTTTTCTGGCCGCCACTTTTCCACCGCCCACAACAATACCTTTCTTTCCTTCTATTTCCATAAAAAAAGGAAAATATCCCATGCAAGTTCTCCCTTTTATGTCACTGCACCATCCAGCACCTTCAAGACTGCCTCGAAAGAACTGCTGTCCAACTCATCCCGCAACAGGTAGAGCATCTTCTCAGCTGAACAGTCTGCATACCGCTCTTTCCAATATACATCGGCCTCAGTAAATCGATGAAAGGCCAGTACCTTACAGATTTTCTCCAGCTCCTCATCTAAGATCTCTTCCACATCTGCAAATGCCTGCTGCTTCAGCCTATTATTATTCTCTGCCAGCTTTTTGATGTCATCCAGCGCAACGAGACGGCAATGTTCTATCTTCCCAATCTCCACATCCAGATCCGGCGGCATCGAGATATCCAGAAACAACCGCTCCTTAGGAGTCTGTATGGCCTCCCGAACCCGCCCTGCCGTCAGGGTATAATGCGGACTGGATGTGGCCGATATGATCGCATCCGCATCCTCAAGGCTGGCATAGCGGTTCTGATAATCCACATATTCTGCCCCTGCGATGCCGCGCTGACAGATTCCATTGTGAGACCGCACTGTGGCTATAATGCGGATATTTTTCTGGCTCAACAGATTCTTTAAAATAATACCGCCCATCTTCCCGCTGCTGCCCATCAAAAGTACCGTCTTACGGGGCATTGGCAGGCGGATCACCTCATTCACTGCCAGCGTAGCCACAGAAACCGCAGTTTTGGAAATCATGGTCTCCGTTTTCACCCGTTTAGCGCAGGCAAGCGCCGCCTGAAAAACGCTGTTCAGTTCATAACCCGTATATCCTGCGTCCTTGGCATACCTGTAGGCATCCCGCACCTGTCCAAGAATTTCATCTTCCCCAAGCACCATGGACTCCATGCCACAGGCCACGCGGAATAAATGCTGCAGTGCTTTTCGCCCCTGATATCTTCTGATCAGACTGCGGATCTGTTCTCCGGCGCATCCGGAAACCTGAACCAATACTTCCTCCAATTCCCGGAAACTGTTGCCCTCTCCCTGCACATAAATCTCCGTGCGGTTACAGGTAGATAACAGCACACACTCTTCCACCCCCGTGACCGCCCGAATCTTCTGCAGGCAGTCCCCTGCTTCTTCCTTCGGCACATAAAACCGTTCCCGCACCCCGGACGCTGCCGTCTTATGACTGATACTGATACACTCCATCGATTATCACCAACACACCCACAATACCTTCACAAACATGAAAAGACATTCCTTTTACCATTCTACTCCAACCGATTTCATCTGGGAAGAATGTCCCTCTGGACATTCTTCCAGAGATGACTTAGTGATACTAAGACACCGTATTCCAGGTGTCTTAGTATCACTTCATCTCTTTTAGCAGGTAGCTCCTCCCTTCAAATGCAGCTTCGCCCCGATAATCTCCTCCTTGCGCGCAAGCAGATCATCCGAAAGTAACTGCGCCTGCACATTTTCAAATCCCAGCCTGCTGATCGTATCTGCAAAACGCTCTCCCGTGCGTCCCTGCTCGCGGAACAACAGGATTGCTTTTTCCAGCACAGAAAGAACTTCTTCTTCATCCAGGAATATCTTATCCAGTTTCTGCCCATGAGCCACTCTCTTGCCCCAGCGTCCGCCGATATAAATACGATACCCATATTGGCTTTCTTCCGATGCCTTAAACGGACATTTACCCACACAGCGTCCGCAGTTGTTGCATTTATCAGGATCGATCACCAGTTTACCATCCACAACCTGGGATGCTCCCACCGGACATGCAAGTGAAACCTGGCATATCTTACAGCCATGACATTTTTCCAGATCGATCGCAGGTACTCTCTGTCCCACAATGCCGAAATCATTCAGATCAGGCTTCACACAATTGTTCGGACAGCCGCCCACTGCGATCTTAAACTTATGCGGCAGCTTTACAGATGCATATCCGTGGAAGAAACGCTCATGTATCTTATCCGACAATGCATAGGAATCCAACAGACCATACTGACAGGTCGTTCCCTTACATGCCACCACCGGACGCACCTTAGAACCGGTGCCGCCGGTCTCCAAACCTTCTTCCGCCAGAAAGGCCCGCACATCTTCAATCTTATCAAAAGGCACTCCCACGATCTCCATCGTCAGGCGCGTTGTCATGACCACGTCCCCGCTTCCAAACAGCTGAGCCGCTTCTGCGATCTTCTTATGTTCCGCTGCAGTGACTTTACCATTCCTGGTAATCACGCGGACATTAAAATTATCTGTCCCCTTATTGTGCAGACAGCCAAGCGCCTTTACACGGGTGATCTCCTCCGCCGGAACCGTCACCACGCCCGGTTTACTCTCCACCTTCACCACATTGAAGAAAGAAGAACCCTCCAGCACTTTCGTGTTCGTGTATCCATAGCGTTTCAGCCTGTTCTGCAACAGATATGCCCTCTTGCCTTTTGCACAGACAAGCAGCAGTTTCTCATCTTTTCCAAGTCCCGGCACTTCCCCTTTTACCTTCAACAGATCCACGTAAGTCGCGCCGGCGATCGTAGGTCCTGCCGGATTCACATCGATAACACGATAGCCTTCTGCCGCACCCGCCAGATATTCTGCCGGTGTGAAGCTGTCCATATCTCCATTGATCTTATTCAAAAGCATATGTACGGCTTGTACAAAGGGATGTATTGCCGTGGAAAAAGGAGGCGCATAGGATAGATCCAGACAGGTCATCTGTTCCAGTGTCACCCCAAACGTCACTGCCATCACGCCGATATCCGTTACCTTGTCTATGGCACCCGGTCCCAATACCTGAACGCCCAGCAGTTTATGCGTTGCTCTATCCGCCACCAGTTTGATTGCAAACCATGCGCTGCCCGGATAATAATGCGCCTTGTCATCCGTCACTGCCAGCACACAGACAGGCTCATATCCAGCCGCTTTGGCCTGTTCCTCCGACAATCCGGTTCTGCCGCCCGACAACCCCGGCAGCTTTACTACACCGGTTCCTAATACGCCCGGATAACTCACATCCCGACCGCCCAGCGAAAGCGCCAGAGTCCTGCCTTCCATATTGGCGGAAGATCCCATAGGCGACCACTGTCTTTCTCCGGTGAGCCGGTTTTTCACCATAGCACAGTCACCAGCCGCATAAATATCCGGCAGATTGGTTGCCATCTTATCATCCACCAGAATGGTTCCCTTAAACATTTCAATCCCTGTATTCTGCAAGAATCCCGTATTCGGGCGGATACCGATAGAGAGAACCACCACATCCGCGGGAAGCAGTCCCTTATCCGTCTGCACCCCTTCCGCTCTCTCGTCCCCAGTTACGCCCTCCAGCTTCGCAGCAGTCATCACCTTGATGCCCTTCTTAGCCAGATGGCGTACCGCATAATCTGCCATCTCTGCGTCAAATCCCGGCATGATCTGCGGTGCCATATCGATCAAAGTCACCGACAGACCTTTTTCCAACAGGTTCTCTGCCACTTCCAGACCAATGAAGCCGCCGCCCACTACCACGGCGCGTTTCACCCCGTCTCTTGCAATGTAATCTCTTGTCTCAATGGCATCATCCGGTGTGCGCATCACAAAGACACCCGGCAGATTTAAACCCGGCAGAGGCGGGACTACCGGTGATGCCCCGACAGCTACGATACAGGCATCATACTCATAGACCTCTTCTGTCCCTGTACGGATGTTCTTAGCCGTTGCTTTCTTTTCCACAGGGTCAAGCGCCACTACTTCCCTCTGGGGATAGACCATGGCCCCGGTAAGAGAACTGTATCTCTCCGGTGTATTCACGATCAGCTGTTCTTTCTCCGGAATGGCTCCGCCCACATAATAAGGCAATCCGCATCCCGCATAGGAAATATCCTTTCCCTTCGTGACAATGGTCACTTCCGCCTCCGGATTTACCCTCTTAAATTTTGCAGCGGCCTTTGTTCCCGCCGCCACGCCGCCAATCACTAATAGCCTCATAGCATACCTCCTCTTTGATATATTTGATTTCCCCCAAAAAATATTCTTTACAGCCGCGGCGCTAATATCGTTTCACCTCTTTTAATTCCTGATACAGCGCCCTATAGTTCTCATACCGCACCCGGCTGATCTTTCCTGACTCCACGGCATCCTTGACACCACAGGAAGGCTCACTCATGTGGGCACAGCCCCGAAATTTACATAGCGGCTCATACTGTACAAATTCCGGATAATACTTTCCCAGTTCCTCTTTTGTAATCTCTGAGATATCAAGGGAGGTAAAACCCGGCGTATCCACAAGATAAGTCTCCTCTCCGAGCGCAATGATCTCGGAATGTCTGGTGGTATGTCTTCCCCGCTCTATTTTCTCGCTGATAGCCCCGGTCTCCATATTGGCCGCAGGCGCCAATTTATTGATCAGGGACGATTTACCGACACCACTGGGACCGGCCAAGGTGGTAGTCTTTCCATGGAGCAGTCCGCGTACTTCTTCCAGACCCTCATTTTCCAATGCGCTGATAAAAAGCACCTGATATCCGCAGGTCTCGTATGCCCTGCGCAGGGATTCCTTCTCCTCAGCTGTCGCGATATCCTGTTTGTTAAAGCAGATGAGAGTGGGAAGATTCTGTCTTTCCATGCGGATCAGGAAGCGGTCCAGCAGGTTAAAATTCGGATTCGGCTTCACAATGGCAAACAGGATCAGCGCCTGATCCACATTGGCCACCGCTGGCCGGATGAGCGCACTCTTTCGCGGCAGGATCCTGCGGATATTGCCGAGTCTGTCTCTTTCATCCAGTACATCCATATCCACATCATCACCGACCAACGGCTTTACATGCTCTTTTCTGAATATTCCCTTGGCTTTGCACTCAAAGATTCCCTCGCCTTCCACGTGGACATAGTAGAATCCGGCAATTCCCTTGATGATCTTTCCCTGCATACGCCTTCATCTTATCTCTTTCACAATGCTTCTGCGGCCTTTATCCGCCTGCCTATTCTTCCACAAAAGTGACCGGACGGTGTACCGTCTTGGTCTCCGAAGAACCCGGTATTGTCACGGTTTCCCCGGTCTCCGGATCTGTGGTCGTGGTCTCTGGCCTCTCCACGGTAAAGGTAAAAGTAATCACACCGGTAGGAGACTTAATACCCGTAAAGTTAGCCGTCACCGGGAAGGTAGATGTCTGTGTATTCAAAAGCTGTGTGCCGTCCGCCGCCGTGACGATGACATTGACCAGCATACCGCCTTGATATTCCGCCTCCTCTGTGGGTGCCGCAATCCCTTCTGCATAACGATACATCTGCTGGGCCGGCCCTACACTGATCCTGATATCGATTGCTGTTCCTTTATCCACATAGGAACCCATGGAATAACTCTGATAACATACTTTATCCGCCAGCGCGGGATCACTATTTTCTTCTTCCGTAACAGTACCTACCACAAGATCACTCTCCGTCAAAAGGGCCGTGGCATCCATCTCCGTCATACCGATCACATTGGGTACCCGGACTTTGTTCTCCTCCGAGCCCTGACTGATCCGGATGATAATGGAAGACCCTTCCGGTGCCGTAGTGTTCGCCTCCGGCGACTGGGAAATAACTAAGCCGGTTTCCACAGAGGCATCATAGCTTTCAACGGCATTGACTACAAATCCCTCTTTTTCCAGAATGGAAGTGGCTTCCGCCTGGGATTTACCCGTCACTGACGGAACCGTTATCCCTTCTGTCGCCTGTGCCACCGTGAGGATAACGTTACTGTTTTTATCTACCATGATACCGTCCTGAACACTGGCGCGCAGGACAGTTCCCTCCTTATATGCCGTTGACACCTCATACTGGATCTCCGGCGTCAGGCCGAGTGCCAGAAGCTCCCGTTTCGCCTCATCCACATTCATGCCTACCACACGGATCATCTCTACCTGCTCCACAGTCTCCTGTTCCGCATCCGACTCTCCCGTTCCCATATGAAACACACCCAGCGTCTTGCCCACGAAAAAGATCAGGATACCGCCGACTAAAAGCGCTGCCACTACCGCCAGGATCGTGGTGACTTTTTCCATCCTGGGATCATAATCTTCCTCATCATCCTCCCAGTCCTCATCGTCTTCCTCATCCTCGTCATCATAGTCATCATAAGTACGCGCGTTATTCCTTCTAAGACGCATGGCCTCATCCATGGAATCCCTGCTGTCGGACTGACGTTTGATCTGCACCATATCCCTGTCTGTTATCATCCTGGTGGATGCCTCCTCATCAGGATCGATCACTTTGACAAAATCTTCATCCGGATTGATCAGGGACTGTTTCAAATCCACGATCAATTCCGCCATGGACTGATATCTTCTGTCCGGACTCTTCTGGCAGCATTTGCACACAATATGCTCTACACTGATCGGGATCTCCGGCACATAATCCCTGGGTGAAGGAAGCTCCTCCTGTATATGTTTGATCGCGATTGCCACCGTAGTCTCCCCGTTAAAAGGAACCCTTCCCGTCAGCATCTCAAACATGGTGATGCCCAGGGAATAAATATCGCTCTTCTCATCGCTGTAGCCGCCTCTGGCCTGCTCCGGAGAAGTATAGTGCACAGAGCCCATCACATTGGAAGTGATGGTATTGCTGGTGGCCGCCTTGGCAATACCAAAGTCCGTCACCTTCACCTTACCCTCTTTGGAAATAATGATATTCTGAGGCTTGATATCACGATGGATAATATGATTGTTGTGTGCCGCCTCAATGCCCATGGATACCTGGATGGCAATACTGATAGCCTCTTTCACGGAAAGCCTTGCCTTCTTCTCAATATATTTTTTCAGGGTGATGCCTTCCACCAGCTCCATGACAATGTAGTAAATACCCTGTTCCTCCCCGACATCGTAGACATTGACGATATTGGGATGCATCAGTCCGGCGGCTGCCTGCGCTTCCACCCGGAATTTGGAAACAAAATTCGCGTTTTCACTGAACTCCTGTTTCAGCACTTTCACCGCCACAAACCGGTTCAGTTTATGATCTTTGGCTTTATATACATCTGACATACCGCCGGTGCCGATTCTTTCCAGGATCTCATACCGGTCTCCTATCATCATACCTATCTTAATCATGTTTCACCTCATCTGCTAACAGTTCAATAACAATCACGGAAATATTATCTTTACCGCCGTTTTCATTGGCAGTCTTCATCAATTCTTCTACCCTGTCCTCAAGATTTCCATCGCCCTTTAGTATCCGGCATATCATCTCGTCATCCACCATGTTTGTCAAACCGTCAGAACAAAGTAAAACCAGATCCCCCGTCTGTAATTCTACATTAAAAAAATCTACCTCCACATCACGCCTTGCGCCAACCGCCCTCGTAATGATGTTTTTATCCGGATGATTCCTGGCTGTTTCCTTATCGAGGCCGCCCATGCGTACCATCTCCTCCACCAAGGAATGATCCTCCGTAATCTGTCTGATCTCATCGCTTATCACATAGAGTCTGCTGTCTCCTACGTTGGCAACTTCCAGATATCTGCCGATACAGGAAGCTGCTACAATTGTGGTTCCCATACCGCTTAGAGCCTTATCTTCCCTGGCACGCTTTCGCAGCTGTTCATTGGCGCGCCTTATGGCATTGTTCAGAATCTTTACGGCATTTTTCTCAAAAGAAGCGCCTATCTGCTCCACCACAGTCTCCACCGCCAGCCTGGAGGCATAGTCCCCCGCATTGTGTCCCCCCATTCCATCCGCCACAATAAACACATTGGGCAGATTCCCGACAGGGGTCTCCGAGCGATAGATATAATCCTGATTCAGTTGTCTTTTTTGTCCGATATCTGTCAACGCATAAGACCTGATCACAGTGTTATCCTCCATGACTTTTTACCAGTTAATAATATTAACATATCAGCATCAAAAGAGCAAGTATAACAGCCTCATGGCCGTTTCAGGGCTGTTTCCTTCCCCAGTTATTTCAAGGGCTGTTCCGTCAGGAATCTTCGTCTAAGCTGCCCACAGGCTCCATCGATATCACGTCCCATCTCCCTGCGGATGGTAGCAGTGATGCCGCCCTTTTCCAGTCTGTCCCGGAAAGCCGCCACCGCCTGCCTCTCTGACTGCACATAATCTCTTTCCTTAATCGGATTGACCGGGATCAGATTGACATGACAGTTTTGCCCCTTTATCAGTTCCGTCAGCTGTTTCGCATCCCTCTTCGTATCATTGACATCCCGCACCAGACTGTATTCAAAAGTAATCCGTCTGCCCGTCTGTGCAAAGTAATAAGTGCAGGCCTCCATCAGTTCTGCTAAGGAATAGGTATTGGCAATGGGCATCAGTTCCCTTCTCTTCTCATCCGTTGCCGCATGCAGGGACAGGGCCAGCGTAATCTGTAATTTTTCCCTGGCAAGCTCCCGCATCTTCGGCACAATCCCACAGGTGGATACGGTCAGGTTCCTCTGGCTGATATGCAGGCCGTTTTCATCCGTGAGCAGGGTGATAAAACGCAGAAGGTTCCCATAGTTATCCAGGGGTTCTCCCGTTCCCATGACCACCACATTGGAAACCCGCTCCCCACACTCTCTCGTAATTGCATAAATCTGATCTAACATTTCGGAAGGTAAAAGATTGCGCTTTAAACCATCCAGTGTGGAAGCGCAGAACCGACATCCCATCCGGCATCCGACCTGGGAAGAGATACAGACAGAATTGCCATGCTTATAATGCATCAGCACACTTTCCACCACATTTCCATCGGCAAGGGCAAACAGATACTTCTTGGTCCCATCTATCCTTGACTCCTGTACCTCTATCAGGTTAAGTGCTGTATAATCGAAACGCTCCCGGCACTTCTCTTTAAGGGATGCCGGAATGTTATGCATCTCATCATATCCGCGCACCAGCTTTTTATGCATCCACTCATACAGCTGCACTGCCCGGAACGGTTTCTCTGAAAGCCCCGCCATCTCTTCCTTTAATTCTTCCAAGGTAAGGGATTTGATATCTACTTTAATATCTTTTTTGATGTCTTTCTTGTTTACTGCTTCCATTTATCTCTTCCTGAACTTCGCCATAAAAAATCCGTCCGTCTCATGCACCCCCGGCAGAAGCTGTAAGGCATTCTCCCTCGCATCCCGCCATAACGCCTCCGGCAGAAACGGCGCGATATTCACCTTTTCCATGCCCAGTTCTTCACAGATCCATGCTGCCATCCCTTCATTCTCCGAAGGGTTCATGGTACAGGTAGAGTACATCATGATACCACCCGGTTTCACATACTTAACCACATTCGCCACAATCTCCCTCTGCAGGCGGTTAATCTCCTGCAGGGACTCCGGTGTCACTCTGTATTTGATATCCTGTTTTCTGCCAATGACGCCAAGCCCTGAACAAGGCACGTCCACCAGCAGCACATCCGCCTTTTCCAAAAGAGAGGGCTCCTGAATGCGCGCATCCTGCACTTTGACAGACACATTCTGTATCCCAAGTCTGGTCTGATTTTCCACAATCCTGGCTGTCTTATGATCCGTCACATCACAAGCAATCACCTGTCCCGTTCCGGCCAATTTATCCGCAGCATGAAGCGCCTTGCCGCCCGGCGCCGCACAGACATCCACAACAGTATCTCCCAACCGGATACCGGCCGTATCTACCACCAGCATGGAACTGACATCCTGCACCGCAAAAAGTCCTTCCTCATATCCTTCCATCCGGCGGATTCCCTCAATGCCTTCCAGTTCCACCGCATAAGAAAGATAGGGATGTCTCCTGACACAAATACCCGCCTGTTCCCAAGCCGCTATCAGGCGTTCCTGCTCTCCCTGCGGCAGATTTTCCCTGATACGAACTCCCACCGACTTTCTCTCCAGATAGGCTTGCAATATCTTCTCACAAAAGTCTTCACCATAACAGTCCGCGAAATGTTCCACCAGCCACAGGGGCATAGAGTACTGCACGGAAAGATATTCCCTATAGGATGTTACCCGATCCGGATAGGAAATTTTCTCCCGCCCTCTGGCGATATTTCTGAGGACACCGTTCACATAGCCCTGCAGTGCCTGGAACTTTCTCTTTTTAGCCAGCTTCACCGCCTCATTACATACCGCCGCATCAGGGATATGCTCCATAAAAAGAAGTTGATAGGTACTCATCCGCAGCAGCTCCCGAATGAGCGGCTTCATCTTACGCACCGGTGTCTTGGAAAACTGATCCAGCACATAATCAATCTGTATCCTGCGCTCGATGCACCCCTCGCTCACCCGCTTGATAAAGGCCTTCTCCCGGCTGTCCAGATAATCGTACTTGTCCAGCACAGCTGAAATCAGAATGTTGCTGTATTCACCTTCCCTGGACAATTCCAACAAAATATCCAGTACAATCTCTCTCAGATTCATATCAATCATCGCTCCGTCTTCCAAACAGCAGTACCAGTCGGAGCAGCTGCAGGATAGCCGATGCCGCAGCTGCCACATAGGTGAGCGCAGCGGCCTTTAATACCTTACGACAGCTGCTGACCTCATCCCGCTCCATCATTCCATAATTGCCCAGCATGGCAAGCGCACGCCCGGAAGCGTTAAATTCCACCGGCAGTGTCACCAGCTGGAATAATACTGCCAGGGAAAACACCCAGATGCCAATCTGAATCAGTACCTGATTCATACCCAGGATAGCACCCAAAATAATCAGGGGAATCCCCGCCCTGGAACCAATATTGGCTGCCGGTACAAGTGCCGAACGAATCTTCAGGGGCGAATATTCCTTCTGATGCTGCACGGCATGACCACACTCATGGGCCGCCACCCCGATAGCCGCAATGGAGGAGGACCCATACACCGTATCCGAAAGCCGCAGGACTTTATTGGATGGATCGTAATGGTCCGTCAATTCTCCTCTTATATGCTCGATCCGCACATCATAGATGCCTGACAGATTCAGAATCCGCTGCGCCGCCTGCGCACCCGTCATCCCTGTCCTGCTTGGCACCCTGGCATATTTATGATAGGTGGACTGTACCCGCATCTGCGCATAAATACACAAGACTGCCCCAATCAGCACCAACAAATATGTTGGATCAAAATAATAACCATAATATCCGTAACCCATTCTATCACCCTTTCCATATCATTCCACAAACGCTCTCCCGAACGCTTTCACAAAGTTTCTAATCTCTCAAACGCCCTCCCGGGCATCTCCACACTGTTTCTATTCGCCCAGGCGCTCCCCCGCCTGTATCGGATAGCCCAGCAGAAAATCTTTCACCGCCATCCGCTTTTTGCCCTCCATCTGCACCGAAAGGATCCTGAGTACGCCCTCACCTGCCCGCACATAAAAAGCTTCTTTCTCTACCCCGAGAATCATTCCCGGAACCGATTCGGAAATCTGTGGCTTATATCCCTCTTCCGACACAGGTTCCTCCTCCCAGATTTTCAAGCTTTTGCCACGAAATGTAGTAGATGCTCCCGGCCAGGAGATCAACCCGCGGATCAGACAGTCCAGCTTTCCGGCTGACATATTCCAGTCAATCTTTCCCATGGACTTTTGCAGCATCTTTGCATAACAGGATTCCTCATCCTTTTGTCTGCGGGGCACCACCTGTCCTGCCTCAATCTTTGAAAGCGCTTCCACGATCAGTTCCGCTCCCATTGCCGCCAACTTGTCATGCAGAGAATCTCCGGTCTCCCTTGCATCGATCTGCACTTCCTTTTGCAGGAGGATATCACCGGTATCCACTCCCTTATCCATCTGCATAATGGTGATACCAGTCTTCTGCTCCCCATCGATAATGGCCCACTGAATCGGCCCTGCCCCCCTGTACTTCGGGAGCAGGGAAGCATGGATATTCACACATCCATACTTGGGCATTGTCAGTATCTCTTCTGACAGGATCTGCCCGAAAGCCGCCACCACAAAAACATCTGCCTGGTAACCGCGCAGTACTTCCACTGCCTCCTGTTCTTTGATCTTCACCGGCTGAAAGACCGGGATATTGTGACCCAATGCACAGGATTTTACCGGTGTCATCTGCATTTCTTTCCCTCTGCCCTTCGGTTTATCCGGCTGGGTCACCACTGCTACTACCTGATGTCCGGCTTCTATGACTGCCTGCAATGCACCCACCGCGAAATCAGGCGTTCCCATAAATATGACTCTCATATCTGTTCCTCACTCTCTCAGACGGACATTCTGCCGTCAATCCGGCATCTCCTGTTCCTCCATGTCCGATTCTTCTTCGTCCTATTCGTCCTCTTCTTCCTCCAGATCCTCCGTATTCATCAGGGGACCGTCCACCTTCTCCACATAAAGATGTCCGTCCAGATGATCCAACTCATGGCAGATGGCTCTGGCCAGCAGCTCCGTTCCCTCTATCTCAAACGGTTTCAGGTTTTCATCATAAGCCATGGCCTTGACATAGTTAGGTCTTTTCACATGTCCTGTCTTGCCGGGAACACTCAGACATCCCTCATAGCCCTCCTGCTCCCCGCTGGTCTCCAGTATTTTGGGATTGATCAACAGCAGCGGATCCTCCCCGGTAACATCGATCACCACAATCCGCTTTAAAATACCCACCTGGGGTGCCGCCAGACCCACGCCGTTAGCTTCATACAGTGTCTCGAACATATCGTCAATCAGATCCTGTATCCTGGGCGTAATCTCTGTCACCTCTTTACACTGTTTTGTCAAGACCGGATCCCCGATCTCCCTAATCTTTCTGGTCGCCATAATCTTCCTGTCTTCCTTTCTTCTAATATGTATTTACTAATATGTATTCATCGGATCAAAATCAAACTGTACCATCTGATTTTTCAATTCCCGTTCCCTGCAAAAAGTCTCCAGCCTATCCTTGGCCTCCACCAACACCTGATAATCCTCATGCCGCACATAAAAAACATGGCGGTAAAGATCATTCAGCTTGCCAATGGCTGCTTCTGTTGGACCGATCACATGAAGGCCTTTGACCTCTTTCATTTCTCTATTGACCAATTCGGTCATTTCCTCGCTCAGCTTTTTCCCATGTTCCTGTATCTGGGAAATGATCAGCACTGCCAGCATATGCGCCACCGGCGGATACTGCAGGAAATCCCGGTAAGCGATCTCTTCCTCATAGAATCCTTCATAATCCTGCCTCGCCGCATGGACTACGCTGTAATGTTCCGGCTGATAGGTCTGTATCACCACCTCGCCCGGTTTATCGCCCCGGCCTGCACGCCCCGCCGCCTGTGTCAACAGCTGAAAAGTGCGTTCTCCGGCCCGATAATCATTCTGATTCAGCGACAGATCCGCCGCCAGCACCCCCACCAGTGTCACATTGGGAAAATCGTGTCCCTTCACGATCATCTGGGTGCCTACCAGAATATCCGCCTTCTCATCTGCAAAAGCCGAGAGAATCTTCTCATAGCTTTCCTTGGTGCGGGTGGTATCCGCATCCATACGAAGCACCCGCGCTTCCGGGAACTCCCGGTGGATTGCCTCCTCAATCTGTTCCGTTCCCGCCTTAAACCCCATCAGATACTTGGAGCCGCAGGATGGACATTTCATCTTCTTAGGTTCCTCATAACCACAATAATGACACACCATCTTACCATTCCTGTGTTCCGATAGGGATACATCACAATGGGGGCATTTCATCACATGCCCGCAAGCCCTGCAGGATACAAAGCCCGCATATCCTCTGCGGTTCAAGAAAAGAATACTTTGTTCTTTCGCCCGAAGGCGCTCCTCCAGCAATTCTCTTAACTGCCTGCTGAACACGGAACGGTTTCCCTGCTTTAACTCCTCCCGCAGATCAACGATACTCACATGGGGCAGCACACTGCCGCCGGGGCGGCTGCGCATTTCGTATAGTTTATATTGTCCCATTCTGGCCCGATAATATGCCTCCAAGGAAGGTGTGGCAGAGCCCAGCACCACACTGGCCCCATGCATGGATGCAATCCGGATGGCTGTCTCCCTGGCATGATATTTGGGACTGGATTCACTCTTATAACTGCCTTCATGCTCCTCGTCCATAACAATGACACCCAGGTTTGCGAAGGGTGTAAACAGCGCCGACCTGGGGCCTATGATCACATCAAGTTCCCCCGCCTTTGCCCGCTCAATCTGGTCATATTTCTCACCCATGGACAAAGTGGAATTCATCACCGACACCCGGTCGCCAAATCTTTTATAAAAACGAAGCAGCGTCTGATAGGTCAGCGCAATCTCCGGAATCAGCACAATGGCCTGTTTCCCCATGGCGATCATCTGCTCGATGATTCCCAGATATACTTCCGTCTTACCGCTGCCGGTCACTCCATGCACCAGATAGGTGCCGGGATGTCCCGCCCGATAATCTGCAAGGACATCTTCTATGATATGGGTCTGCATCTCATTAAGACAGGGTCTTTCCTCCTCCCTGCTCATCTGTCTGACCGGATTCCGATAATAGGATTCCCGTTCTGTCCTCAGATACCCCTGCTTTTCCAACGCCTGCAGGGTGGCCGGTGCCACATTCAGTTTCTGCCTGACCAATTCATAGGGCAGCTCTTCCTCCGTCAGAAGCGCCATGAGCACTCGCACCTTTGCCACCTGATGCCTGTGCCTGCACTGCTCAATGGCATTCTGTAATACCTCTCTATCTACACAGCGGATAATCTTTTTTTTCTCCGGCCGCTTCATCTGCTGTTTCACCGGCAGTACCGTTTTTAAAGCAGTGATCATGGTAGAGCCATACTGCCGCTTTAACCAATAGGCTATCTGAATCTGCCTGCCCTCTGCAGAGATTGCCTTTTCGTCCACGGCGGTGATTGCTTTTAATTTCTCTGCCGGATAGTCCGTCTCTTCCGAAATATCCACCACATACCCTGTCTTATCCTGATTCCCCCTGCCGAAAGGCACATGCACTCTCACACCCGGATAGATCGCATCCGCAAGTTCCTGCGGGATTTTATACTGAAAAGGTCTGTCTACTTTTTCATGGGATATATCCACTATGATATCCGCATACCGCTCTCTCATGAGGCCGCATCTCCTCCCGCTTTTTCATCAGCCTTTCCGGCGCTGCTCCAGGATCTCCTGGATCAGCACTCTCTCATCCATAGGATATTTCACCCCGTTAATCTCCTGATAATCTTCATGGCCTTTACCGGCCAGCACAATAATATCCCCCGGCTCGCCGTGGTCTATCGCATAGGCAATGGCCTCTTTTCTGTCACAGATCTCCACATATTTTCCATCCGTCTTCTCAATCCCGGTCTTAATGTCATCGATGATAGCCTGGGGTTCTTCACAGCGCGGATTATCGGAAGTAATGATCGTCAGATCCGCCATACTGCCGCTGACTTCCCCCATCTCATATCGTCTGGACTTCGCCCGATTACCGCCGCATCCAAAAAGGCAGACCAGACGGTGCGGATGATAGGCCCGCATCGTTGTCAAAAGGCTCTTTAAGGCCATGGCATTGTGAGCATAATCGATCATCAGTGTAAAGTCATCCGATACCTTGACCATCTCTGTACGACCCTTTACCTTTGCCGCCAGAAGTGCCGCCCTGATATTCTCCTCCCGCACCCTAAAATGCCGGCAGATGGCAATGGCTGTGAGCGCATTATAAACATTGAACTTACCCGGAGAGGTAATCTCCACCGGAAAATCCAACAGTCCTTTTACCTGAAAACGCATGCCCAGCGTTCCACCCTCGTTTAAAAACTCAATATTTTCCGCCCGAAGGTCCGCCTGCGTATCGATCCCATAGGTTTCCAGTTTGCAGGTACACCCTTTCGTGACCGCCTCCCAGTGTACATCGTCATGGTTGACAATACCTATCCTGCACTGTTTAAAGAGCAGCCCTTTGCACCGCATATAATCCTCAAAATCCTTATGTTCATTCTCGCCGATATGATCCGGCTCCAGATTCGTAAATATACCAAAGTCAAAGATAAATCCCTGCGTCCTGTGCAGCATAAGTCCCTGGGAAGACACTTCCATCACCACCGTATCACAGCCTGCATCCGCCATCTGTCTGAAATATTTCTGAATCAGATAAGACTGCGGTGTAGTGTTCTCCGCATGGATATGGGTGTCCCCGATAATGGTCTCTATCGTGCCGATCAGCCCTACATGCCTGCCCGCCTGTTCCAGAATGGACTTGACCAGATAGGTTGTGGTGGTCTTACCTTTCGTACCGGTAATACCAATAATCTGCATTTTCTCTGCCGGATACTCAAAAAAGGCCGCGGAAAGGAACGCCATGGCATAGTGGGTATCTTCCACCTTGATCACCGTCACATCCGCCCCCTCAGGAAGTTCTGCGTCCCGCTCCACCAAAAGTGCCGCCGCACCGGCTTCCACCGCATCCTTTGCATAGATATGCCCGTCTGCCTTTGCCCCTGGAATACAGACAAATATACTGCCCTGCACCACCTTACGGGAATCATAAATAATATCTGTAATCTCCCGTTCCAGAGTGCCCCGCACACACTCATACTTGATCTTTTCCAGTAACCTGCTCAATACTGCCATATATTTTCTCCTTTACCAAATCCTCTTACTAAGATAGCATGAAAACCTCA
>CAYUKT010000005.1:0-4780 GCA_964445285.1 uncultured Bacteroides sp.
AATCTGTCGATATAAATTTGATGGAATATATATTTTTGTCAGAAGGGGACGGAAGAATTATGGCAAAGAAAGCACCTGTCAAAAAGACCAGAAGAAAATTAAAAAGGAGTGTCAGACGCAGTCTTGCAGCGGTTTTGATGGTAACGTCCATTGCTGTGGCGGCTATTCCTGTGCCAGAGAACTATGCGGATAATGGTGATGCCAGGGATGCAGCAGGTATGGCTAGAGCTGTTGATGTTCATGATATGGATGATTATGAATATAATGAAGCCAATGGAGTTGAAGAATCCCTGCCTACTGGTACAAATTTTAGGCTTGATAAATATGCCGGAAAAGAAGATGAAGAAATCTTAAATGATTTAGATAGTACAGTATGGGCTTCTTATGCAGTTACTGATCTTGGCGGCGGAACTTTTAGTCTTGGATGGCAGTTCCTGTTTTATAAGGTAACCAATCCCCGTGGCGGTGGTGATGCAGGAGTAGTCTGTAAATATAACAGAGAATTTTATTCTGAAAAAGTCGACCTTTCTTTGTATCCTACGACAAAGTATTTTACTTTTGAAGCGGCGGATTATAATGCGTATTATGAAGGTACCATGGATCCCGCTAAAAGAAATCTAATGGATAATACAGATCCTACAGCTCCTGTTGAATATACATATGCAACGTATAAAACGGGCGGGTTGACAGATGATGAAAGAAGCTTTTTCACCAAGTATTTTGAGAAGGATCTTCAGGATAAAGAAAAAGCATTCCAAGATTATAAAACGCTTGAGGACGCTCATAACAGAAATCCCGGTACAGCACCGGATCCCGGTCCGGTACCTACAGCTTTATCAAAGACGCCCTCAAATGATCTGTCAGCAGCACAGAAACTGCAATTTTTTTGTGAACACAATAAGAAGCTAAAACAGGCTGGATCTAATTATACATTATTTAGTGTAAAAGATGGCCGCCCTGTAACCTTAAATAGCGGGGGGGATGTTTACCTTGCAAAGGACGGTACTCCGGCAACTGGCTTTGCCAATGATGGCAATGGCTTTTTAGTATTGGAGACTAATCCATATACGATGTGTGCCATTGGTAATCAAGCGTTTAAAGGTGTTACCAATGTGGAAAATATGGAAATCCCCCAACAGATTGGCTATATTGGCAATGAGGCTTTCGCAGATGCTACATTGTTAAGCAGTATCAAGCTGAATAATGTGGATGTCATTGGAAACAGGGCGTTTAAAGGATGTGTGAATTTAGCAACGGCTGACCTTGGGCAGACGACTAAGGTGGTTGGAAAGGAATGTTTCAGCGGTACGAGGCTTACTTCTATAAAGTTCAACAATGCCACAGAGACGATTGGTTATGGTGCATTTTATAATTGTCGTAATCTGACTACGGTAACGTTTGATAATGGCGGGCAACCGTGTACGATTAAGGATTATGCTTTCTTTAACTGTCCGGCCTTAACGACTGTGTCTATGGAAGGAACAAACATTGTCGAAATTGGAGATGGTGCGTTTGCAGTTGAGACAGGTTCACAGCCGATGAAGTTTGTACTGCCGTCAACCTTGACGGAAGCAGGGGGACAGTTAGGAAATTATCTGTTTGCCGGCCGTTCCAGCTTGGAATCCGTGAAGTTCCCGAAAGATTATGGGCGAAGTAAGGAAGCAAAACTGCCGGATGCGATGTTCCATGGATGTTCCAATCTGAAATATGTGGAATTCCCCTGTGATCCGCAGAATGATCCACTGGCATGCGGCTTTATCTCCTATAATCCGGATAAATTGTTCGCAGATGTTAATAATCCGGATTTTTATGTAATGGGGCCGAAATTGAATAACAGTGGAGAAGCGGCTTTGCCACGCGTCAGTACCTGGGATGCGGTGACAGCGGTATCGAAGACGGTACCTTATGTATATGTTGAAAACGGTGTGAACTTCTATGAAGTCAGTGATGGCACCTATCTGTTATGTATTGATGATAAGGGTGTCTTGGTTTCCTGTACTTTTAAACCGGGCGCGACCAAACCCTCAACACCGAATATTGATCTGGAGATTCCAGCGCTGGTTGGCAATACAAAGGTGACTGGTATTGCATCGGGGTGCTTTAGTGATCTGGATTTAAATGAGAGTGTTGTTTCCTTAAAAATTGCGGACGATTCCATTACATCCATTGCTGACGGAGTGTTTGAGGCGAGTGAAACTACTGATGGCAAGCGCCCATGGAAAAACTTAAAGAAAGTTTATATTGGGAACTCTGTTACATCGATTGGTGCAAATGCTTTTAAGAACTGTGAAAACTTAATTGATGTTACATTTAATTCACCGTCATCTGGCCATGAGGCATTTCAGATCGGTCAGGATGCGTTTAAGACAGAAAGCGAAGAACTCACATTTCACGGGGATATTGCAAAAGGGTATGCTCCTTTTGATTGGGCAACGGATCCCAATAACATCATTAAAACGGCAGAGGGAATTCGTGTCTGCTATAAGAGTCTGGCGCCTGACTATCTGACGGTAATGTATAACCCGATCACACAGATGGTTACTTTATTGGATTATCCGAAGTATGACCAGATTGATGATATTCTGACAGCTGCACATGCGGATGAAATGGGCGGTACGATAAAAACATATAAACAACTGCGTGAAAGTTATCTGTATGAGCAGTATTCTGTTGAGGATTATGATTCCAGAAGAGTAGCCTTTGCCAATGCGTGGAATAGTGCGCCGGATGATGATGCTAGAGGGGAACTGTATGCTTCTGAGAACTATGGACCATGGGTTAATCCGGATTTTTGTGCCGAGTGGAATCAATGGCTGGATGGTAATCCACATATATCCACGCCTACACCTGGTCCTGGTGCGTCAGCTGCTGATGTAATAGCGGATTTTCTGTTTGAGCCTGTTGTTGCTTATGCAGCAGATATGCAGCCTTATTATAGCAAGAACCCATATAATGTCCTCAAAAATATTGAATCCAATAATCCATATTGTCCGTCTACGCCAGAAGAAATAGAACTGGTGAATGCAGTCCGGAATGTAGTGGTTCCGGCGGGAGTGGATTCCATAGATGTTTATGGATATGTTAACAATTTGACCACCGATGGTGAAAAATATTCGGGAAATGCTGGTAACAATACCGGTAATTATAGTAAATATTTTAATCTCAGGGCATGGGATTCTGCCACACATAGAATGTATACCAGCGGACAGAAGGATGACGATGACAGCAATGCGATCATTCCCGGACTTTTCAGTGGATATTATGAGGATCAGTTTGAAACGACAGAAGCTTCCAATGAATTATTTAAGCGTGGTAATGACCGGATAGAGAGTATTACTTTAGGAAGTGTCAAGTATCTGCCGGATTATGCATTTGACAGTTGTGAAAGACTGCGGACTGTTATTTTAGGACCTGATTGTGCAGATATTGGAACAGCGCCTTTCAGGGGGTGTCATTCCATGTCGGCTGTCGGGGATAATGATTATTATAAGACCCAGAACGGTATTGTGTATTCTGTCAATGCAGACGGAACATATACGATTGAGGAATGTTTGGCGGCCAGGGGAAGATTGGTGGGAACTTCCTTGATTCCTGATCAGGGGGATGAATATCTCAGCAAGGTCAGTGCCATTAAGCCAGGCGCTTTTGAAGACTGTGACCATATCACTACGGTTGATTTGAGCAGGACTTCCGGATTGGCTGTGATTCCCAAGGATTGTTTTAGAAATGATCCGACAAAGTCTAATTGCGGAACCCTTACGATGGTGACATTACCGCGGTCTGTCAATGAAATACAGGCCGGTGCATTTGCCAATGCCTTGAATCTGGGTGAACTTACGATTCCGGGTCTGGAAGTGTTTATCTCGGCAAGCGCTTTTGAAGATAATGATGATAAGGATAATGCAAAGGGCGTTACCAGAGTCAGGACCTATCAGGATTCTTCCGCACGCAGATATGTAACGACATACGGTGATCCTGAGAAATATAATTTGCAGTGGTCTGATATTGGAGACCAGTGGCAGGTTACTTTCTATGATGAGAACGGTGTAATTCTCAAAGATTTGAAGGATCAGGATGGTGAACCTATCGATAATCCGCAGTATGTAGGGGATGACGAATATTTGAAGCAGCCCACGGATCCTGTGAAGGAAGGTTGGACATTTGATGGATGGCTGGGTACCAATAACACGAAGGTGACGGACAGAATTCATGACAATACCAATTTTATTGCGCAGGGACATAATAATAATGGCAGTATAGGCGGTAGGTTTAGTGTTGAATTCTATGATTATGATGGCACAATGCTTCCAGGAAGCGGAAGAGATGGGGCCGAGGAGGACGGTAAATATTATGTAGAGGCTGGTAGTACATTTGATGCAATGGGATATAAGCCGCCTGTTTTTCCGGCACATGACAGTGACAATCTTACTAATCCGAGGTGGAGTCAGAATTGGAGTACAACAACGCCAGTGAATGAAAATTTGGTTATTGTTGCTATATATTCGTCAACAACCAGTGGCGGCACTACCAATACCAGTGGTAATACCACACCTACTCCTAATACCAGCGGCAATTCGACCAATAATAATACGAGTAATAAGTCGACATCCACGACCAGTACCAGCAATACCAGCAGTTCCACATCCAGCAGTTCGACCAGTACCAGTTCCACAACTTCAGATGGACGTTCTGTTACGATGTATACCTTGTTAGTACAGAGTGGAAGCGGAAGTGGCAGCTACGCTCAAGGAGCAACGGTTGTTATCTCAGCTTATCCGCC
>CAYUKT010000005.1:4880-19860 GCA_964445285.1 uncultured Bacteroides sp.
AATGTAAACGGTTCAACGGATAACTTTATCATCAAGATTTCCGAGACCGATGCAGCGACACAGGCAGTGGCGGCAGCCCTTACCAATAAGTATGGCAGCTTGGAAAATCTCCTGTATTATGCGATGGATATTACCTTATGGGATGCCACAGGGACGTATCAGCTTACGGGGGATCAGGTAGCAGGGCTTTCCGTAGATATCACCATACCGATTCCGGATTCTTTGGTGGCTTATGGCGGTAACAATATGGCCGGTGCGGTAGTGAACGGTGATCAGCTGGAGAACCTGAACGAGAACTTTACAACAATAAACGGTGTACCGTGTATTAGATTCCAGGCAACGCACTTCTCGCCTTACACGATTTATGTGGATACAGGCAATCTGACCGAAGGTATGCTTGATGTAACACCTAAGACCGGTGATCCGATTCATCCGAAGTGGTTCTTATCAATCGGACTCGCTTGTCTGTCAATTGCTTTGTTTATGAAGAAAGACAAGAAAGCAAAAGTAAAAACAGCATAAGCAAATGATTCCAGGGGGAATCCTATGGGAAAAAGACTTAGAAATCTGATCGGCACGCTGCTTTTAGTGACGGCGATTGCAGTGACACAGATTCCTGTATCGGATGTGGAAGCGGTGGATACCTCTTCCGCATCTGATTTTCAGATGGATGGAACTACATTAGTGAAATATAAAGGCACGGCAGAGGACGTGTCTATTTCCAATTACGTGCAAAAGATAGAAGCGGAGGCTTTTGCGGATAATACTTCCATAAAGCGAGTCACGGTGGGGGAAGCGGTGGAAGTTATTGGTGCGAGGGCTTTTTCCGGTTGTATGAATCTGGAGAGCGTGACCATACCGGATTCCGTGGAGATCATTGAAAATGCTGCTTTCAGCGGATGTCCTTCCTTGCGGGCCGTGTCAGTCGGGACGGGACTTAAGAGTCTTGGAAACGGTGCTTTTGCGGGGGATTATAGTCTGGCAAAAGTGGATTTTGACAGCAGTAACCCGTGGTTTGTCTGTGACGATGGGGCCATTTATAATAAAAAGGGATGGAACATTCTCTATCAGGTATTGGCAGGCAGGAAAGCGTCCACTTATGTTATGCCGTCTTCGGTGTCTCAGATCAAACCCTATGCTTTCTGGGGAGATTATAATCTGGAAGCGGCAGAGATCAGCAGTAATGTGAAAGAAATCTCCGGTTATGCTTTCTCTAACTGTAAGAATTTGAAAGAGGTCAATGTGCCTTTTTCTGTCAAAAATATAGATATGAAAGCGTTTGAGGACTGTGTGAGACTGCGCAGCATCAAGATTCCCGCATCAGTCAGCACGATTCACAGCACGGCTTTTGACGGCTGTACGAAGCTGACAATAGAGGCGGAACCGGGATCTTATGCAAGGAGTTTTGCAGATACCCTGGTTTTGGAAGATATCGATGTGTCAGAGTATGAGGAAGCGCCGATTCCTCAAAAGGAAGATGAGGTGACAGCAGGGAATGAAGCTGCAAAAAATCTGCCGCCGGCGGATTATTATCATGAGGTATCCCGCATGAACGCTATGGCGGAGGAAGAAGATTCTACTGTAAAGGGTAAGACCAGAGTCATCGGACAGGAAGCTTATATATTAGTAGATAACGCTAAGGCTACGGTGAATGTAGGTGCCACGGGTGATAAGCTGGGCGGGGATCCGGAGAATGATGTGGAAGAAGAATTGGATACCGTGCCGGGGCTTGCCGGTTCCGATGACGCCAAAGGCGGTTCTTTTCCCAAATATACGGTGGTCGGTAAAGATACCATAGCGGCTCAGGCTTATTATGATGATAAAATGACTTCCTATCAGTTCCCTGACGGTATCCGCCGGATTGGGGAGTTTGCCTTTGCCAGGGCGGATCTTACTTCCGTTAGGATTCCGGAAGGTGTGGAAGAGATTGGCTATGCGGCTTTTTATCACTGTGATGGATTGACTGATATAGTTATTCCGCAGAGCGTTAAGGAAATATCTGTGGCGGCTTTTGCAAAGACACCATGGCTTGATCAGTGGAAGACAAGCGGGAACGGCGATTTCCTGATAGTAGGAGATGGCATCCTGTTAGCTTATCGTGGAAGCGGCGGTATGGTTAATATTCCGGGTAATGTGAGGCAGATCGGTGCGGAAGCATTTATGGATCAGATAGGAGTCACCGGTGTACAGATACCTGACAGTGTGGAAGTAATCGGGGAAGCGGCTTTTGCCGGCTGCAGCAGCTTGTCTGCCATACAGGGTGCAGAAAGTGTGAGGGAAATCCGCGACCGGGCTTTTGCTGGCTGTCCACTCACGACCGTGCAGATTCCGGCATCGGTGGAGCGCATAGGGCTTCTTGCCTATGATAATGTCAATGCAGACGGTGTGATCGTTTTTGCCGGAGAAAATCTGCCAAAACTTTCTTATGAGGATACGGCCACGAAATTGTATCGGGATGCTTATCGGGATCTGAGTTTTAAAGGATGTAATCTGGCGGTAATTCCTGCCGGCGTTACCGATTTGACGGATACTATATTATCGGACGCCGTGCCAGGTTTTGCAGGCGTGATATGCAGGCAGACCGGGGAAGCAGCTGAGGGTGAAAATGGAACGCTTCAGATTGTAGCAAAACGGGGAGAAGGGCCTGTGGCCGGTGATACCTGTCAGATTAATGGGCAGTCCTTTGTATTGGAAGAAGCGGAAGAGAAATTGACCGATGAAGAGAAAGCACGGGGCGGCGGGGAAGGCATTGTTGTAAATAATAACAGCAGTACGATATCACAGGATGGTTTTATAAATGCTGTTATGCAGGGTGGAGAAGGAAGCTACCAGATTGATATCGCAGACAGCAGCGAAGCCAAACTCAGGATAGAAGATGTTTATAAGAAAATATATGGCAATAAGCTGCCTTATACCCTTAGGGCCTATGAGATAAACATGCGGGAGTCGAAGACAGGGATTCCCATCACAAGCCTTGGCAAGCAGCGGGTAGAGATAACAATGCCGATTCCTGCCGGCGTAGGACAGGAAAACCTGCATGTGGTGTGTCTTGACGCAGATGGACAGCTGGAGGAAGTGCCAAGCAGGATTGTGGCGGCAGACGGCAGGGACGCACTCACATTTACAGCATCTCATTTTTCGGACTACGGAATTTATAACTATAATTCAAATAGTACGGTGGTTTCCGATGTCAAGGATGGGCAGGCAGTGTTTATGTCTCTCGGGAAGAAAGATGATTCCCCGGATACAGGTGATCATAGCATTCATCCCAAGTGGTTCTTTGGGGCAGGCCTTTTCTTTGCGGCCATGGCGGTGTTCTTTTATCGCGGCGGCAGACGCAGAGGGAAGAAGGCAGTATAATAGAATACGGAATCAGCGATTAAACCGGACAAAACTCTCGGCATAGAATATTCTAAAGCCGGGAGTTTTTAGGTGAAGATAAAGTGGAGCGTGTCAGAAGGCAGCTTGGATGCAGCTTTACAATACAAAATTCAATCATAACACAGGATATCACGGTGGCTGTGCTGGATACAGGTATTGGCAGTCATCCCGATTTTGGGAATAGAATCATAGATTTTGCAGATTTTGTAAATGGCAGGCTCGGCAGTTATGATGACAGCGGACATGGCACCCATGTGGCGGGATGCATCGGCGGGAGCGGATATGCTTCCAAGGGCAGGTTTTGCGGAATTGCACCCACCTGCAGATTGTGTGTCGGTAAAGTGCTGGATCTAAACGGTGAGGGCAGTATCGAGAGTATGTACCGGGGCCTTTTGTGGGTGCTGCACAACAGGCTTCGTTATCAGATCCGTGTACTCAATATTTCAGTGGGTATCGGAACGAGCGGTGACAAAGAGCGGATGGCGGAGCTGATCGGCCTTCTCGATGCTGTCTGGGAACAGGGGATTGTGGTAGTCTGTGCGGCCGGAAATAACGGTCCTGAAGACAATACCATCTCACCGCTTGGAAGCAGCCGTAAAGTGATTACGGTGGGCTGTCATGAGGGCGGATTTTTTGGTTCCAGGCAGGATCTTTGTGAGAATTATTCCGGCCGCGGCAGTGCGGATATGCTTTATCGTAAACCGGATCTGGTGGCGCCAGGCACAGATGTGATTTCCTGTCATGTCAAATGGCAGAATGGCTTCCGGGGCAGCTTTCGTAACGCTTATATTAAAAAGAGCGGCACTTCGATGGCCACGCCAATCGTTTCCGGGGCGGCGGCTCTCTTCTTGCAAAAATACCCCTATAGCAATAACGAACAGGTGAAGCGAAAGATGATCTATACTGCCAGGGATATGGGGGATTCCTGGAACAAGCAGGGGTGGGGGATGCTGGATATCGGAAGATTATGTGGATATTCTGGAGAAGATAATTGAGGTTGTTTCTATGGGGATTTGGCTATTGACAGAGCAGCCCGGATTGTATACAATTATACGAGATGTAAAAGAGTTATTTGCCGGATATGGATTAAGCAGCGGAATTTTTTATTTATTAATATAGGGATAATATCTTCAGGGAAGTCAGAAAGGGAAATGGGAAAATGGCAAACTATGATATTAAACATGATGTGAATGATAAGTATTCTCTGCGGGGCAGAGTGTTCCAGAAACTCAGGGAAGATATCTTAAGCGGCAAGTATAAAGAGCATGAAGAGTTAAAGGAAGTCGCAATCGGCGAGGAACTGGGCGTCAGCCGTACGCCGGTCCGGGAGGCTTTCAGACAGCTGGAACTGGAGGGGCTTTTGCAGATCGTGCCGAACAAAGGCGCCTATGTAACTGGTATCACGGCCAAAGATGTTAAGGATATCTATATGATCCGCTCGCTTTTGGAAGGACTCTGTGCACGGCTTGCCACAGAGAAGATTACGAAGGAACAGATGGAGGAGATGGAGGAGAACATTTATTTGGCGGAATTTCATGAGGACAAGGGTCATTTGGACCAGATCGCAGAGCTTGATAACCGTTTTCATGATATTCTCTACGAAGCCTGCGATTCCAAAATGCTGGAGCATACCCTGAAGGATTTTCATCAATATGTACTCCGTGTCAGACAGAGGACCCTGGCTACCAATACAAGGGGACGGGCTTCCAATGAAGAACACAGGCAGATTATGGAAGCCATCAAGGCCAAAGATGCGGATAGGGCGGAGAAACTGGCCAACCAGCATATGATCAATGCCTATGACAATATGGTGAAAAACGGACTAAAAGAGATATACGGAGATGAGAGTGGTTCCTGAAAAGCAGGGGATGCTTTGGTAAACGGATTAAGCTGAAGATTGGTTATAAGTAAATATACAAAGAAAATGTGATAAAAATGTATACGAAGAAAGGAGCAGGGCTGTAGTATGGACAAGATTACAATGACGACACCTCTGGTGGAGATGGACGGAGATGAGATGACAAGGATTCTCTGGAAAATGATAAAGGAAGAATTATTATTTCCCTATATTGACTTAAAGACGGAATATTATGATCTGGGGCTTGAACATCGCAACGAGACCAATGACCAGGTTACTTTGGATTCCGCCGAGGCTGCGAAAAAATATGGTGTGGCAGTCAAGTGTGCCACCATCACGCCCAATGCGGCCAGAATGACAGAGTATGATCTCAAGGAGATGTGGAAGAGCCCCAATGGAACAATCCGGGCTGCCTTGGATGGCACCGTATTTCGTGCCCCGATCATTGTAAAGGGTATTGAACCCTGCGTCAAAAACTGGGAAAAACCCATTACTTTGGCACGTCACGCCTATGGTGATGTCTATAAGAATACGGAGATTAAGGTACCCGGTGAAGGCAAAGCAGAATTGGTCTTCACGGCCAAGGACGGTACACAGATCCGGGAGACCATCCATGAGTTTACAGGCCCCGGCATCCTGCAGGGGATCCATAATACCGATAAATCCATTGCCAGCTTTGCCAGGGCTTGCTTTAACTATGCACTGGATACCAAGCAGGATTTATGGTTTGCCACCAAAGATACCATTTCCAAAAAGTATGACCATAACTTTAAGGATATTTTCCAGGAGATCTATGAGGCAGAGTATCAGAAGAAATTCGAGGAAGCCGGGATTGAATATTTCTACACCCTGATTGATGATGCCGTAGCCCGTGTGATGAAGGCCAAAGGCGGTTTTATCTGGGCCTGCAAGAATTATGACGGAGATGTGATGAGTGATATGGTATCCTCTGCTTTCGGTTCTCTTGCCATGATGACTTCTGTTCTGGTATCCCCGGACGGTGTCTATGAATATGAGGCGGCCCACGGCACTGTTCAGAGACATTATTACAAACACCTGAAAGGAGAGGAGACGTCCACCAATTCCGTGGCTACGATCTTTGCCTGGACGGGAGCTTTGCGCAAACGCGGTGAACTGGACAATAACAAAGACCTGATGACCTTTGTCGATAAACTGGAACAAGCCACCATCCGGACGATAGAACAGGGCAAAATGACCAAAGACCTGGCCCTGATCACTTCTCTGAAGGATGTCACCGTCCTGAACAGCGAAGATTTCATCAAGGAAATCCGCAAAACCCTGGAGCTGTTATAACGTTTGCAGGCAATCAAAAGTCACAACTTGAAGATTTCAGGTTGTGACTTTTGGCAAAGATAGCATCCATTATAGATTTATAGATCGATCATCCGTTTATTCTTATTCCGACAATTCTTCCCACTTTTCATATAACATCTCAAGTTCCTGTTCATTTTCTTCTTTTTCCCGGCTCAGTTCCTGCAGTCTGGTTACATCCGTACACACGTCCGGTTCGCACATGATCCTCTCAATTTCCTCATTGCGCGTTTCTAAAGATTCAATCTGCTCCTCGCATTTGTGAAGGTCATTTTCCCGCTTACGCCTGGCTGCTGACAATTCTTTCTGTGCTTTCCAGTCCAGTTTGGTATCAGATTCTGCGTTTCTATTACCATCATGTAATGTATCATCTGCGGCTGTCAGCCGGCCCAGATTCGTATTCTGGCCTGTTTTTTTGGCGTTGTTTTCCGCCTCGATCCGCGTCAGTTGTTCTTCTCTTTTTTCCAGATAATAATCATAATTGCCCAGATAGTTTGTGAGTACGCATTTGTTTAAATCCAGGATCCGGCTTGCCGTACGGTTGATGAAGTAACGGTCATGGGAGACATAAAGGATTGTTCCCGTATAGGCGTTTAAAGCGTCTTCCAGGATTTCCTTGGACATAATATCCAGGTGGTTGGTAGGCTCATCCAGGATCAGGAAGTTAGCTTCCGACAGCATCAGCTTGGCCAGGGAGATACGTCCACGCTCGCCGCCGCTCAAAGTCCTTACAGTCTTAAAGACATCCTCCCCGGTAAAGAGAAAGGCCGCCAGTGTATTGCGGATTTCTGTGTTGGTGAGGGTCGGGTAGTCATCGGATATTTCCTCAAAAAGCGTTTTATCTGGATGCAGTACATGATGTTCCTGGTCATAGTAGCCAATCTGTACGTTGGTTCCCAGACGGATTGTGCCGTGGTCAGGCGGAAGCAATTCGTTTATCATTTTCAGAATTGTGGTTTTTCCGGTGCCGTTATCACCGATGATGGCCACATGTTCGCCTTTTTTTATTTCAAAAGAAAGATCCGTAAAGAGTGTGAGTGTGCCGAAAGATTTTGCCAGCGCTTCCACCTGCAGGACATCGTTGCCGCTGGGGTATTTTGGCTCCAGTTTCAGGTGCATATCGGAGCGCACTTCCACAGGTTTTTCCAACACATCTATCTTTTCCAGCATTTTTTCACGGCTCTCTGCCCGCTTGATGGATTTTTCCCGGTTAAAGGATCTTAGTTTCTCGATCACGGCTTCCTGGTGTTTGATTTCCTGCTGCTGCTTCATATAAGCATTGTAAGCGGCAGTGCGGAGAATTTCTTTTCCGGCAGCATAATTGGTATAGTTGCCATGAAAAACAGTGGCCTTGGTATTGTCAATTTCAATGACCTTATTGGCAATCCGGTCAAGGAAATAACGGTCATGGGAGACGATGATAACAGCGCCCTTATAATTCAAAAGATAAGTTTCAAGCCAGGTAATGGAAGATAAATCCAGATGGTTGGTAGGCTCATCCAGAATGATCAGGTTAGGATTTAACAACAGAAGCTTACCCAGCGCCACACGTGTTTTCTGCCCGCCGGAGAGAGTGGAGACAGATTTATGAAATTCTGATTCCATAAAGCCGAGTCCCTTTAACACACCGGTCAGTTCACTTTTATAAGCATAACCATTGGCGGATTCATAAGCGTGTGTCAGTGCAGCATAAGTGTTCATCAGCTGTTCCAGATGCGCTCCGGAAGCTGTCCTCATCTGCAGTTCCACGGTATGCATTTTCTGTTCCATATCGATGATTTCCTGTTTGACGGACAACAGTTCTTCATAAATCGTATTTTCGCCGGACACGGCCTCATGCTGGGATAAGTAGCCAATGGTTTTGTCCTTGGAAATAGTCACAATTCCTTCATCTGCATCTAATTCTCCCATGATGATGCGAAGAAGGGTAGTTTTTCCTGCGCCATTGATTCCCACGATGGCGGCTTTGTCATAATCTTCTATATGAAATGAAACATTTTGTAAAACAGGCACTTCGTGAAATGCCTTATGAATATTGCTGACGGATAGTATCATGGTATAATCCTCTCTATATTTATAAATAGTTTACAGGCAGGTACAGTCGCTGTCAATTCATTGACATAATTTTAACACAGTTGTATACTTATCTGGAATATACAATCATACAGATTTGGGGGAGGCGGTATCGTGGAAGAAAAAGAAATTTCACAGACCGTGGTTGGCCGTTTGCCAAGGTATTTCAGATATTTGGGTGAGCTTAAAGATGAGGGGATAGAGCGGGTTTCTTCGCAGGAACTCAGTGATATTATGCAGGTAACTGCTTCGCAGATCAGGCAGGATCTGAATAATTTTGGCGGCTTTGGACAGCAGGGATATGGATATAATGTAGGGTTTTTATATGATGAGATCGGTAAAATCCTAGGACTCCACAGGGAACACAATCTGATCATCGTGGGGGCTGGACATCTGGGACAGGCTCTTGTCAACTATACGAATTTTGAACGGCGCGGGTTTTTGTTCCGCGGGATTTTTGATAAGGATCCTCAGGTCTGCGGGCAGAAAATTCGTGGGATTACAGTGCGTCCGATGAATGAGATGGAAGCCTTTGTGAGGGAGAATGATATTGATATCGCGGTGCTTGCCATACCCAAGACAAGCGCGGTGGAAGTGGCGGAACAGCTGGTCTGCTGTGGAATCAAAGGAATATGGAATTTTGCGCATGTGGATCTTAGGGTTCCGGAGCGGATTCAGGTGGAGAATGTACATCTTTCAGACAGCCTGATGAAGCTTTCTTACAACCTGTCTTCCAGGGAAGACGCGGAATAGGGATTCACGAAAAAGGGGGATGATAAGAGTGTCAAAGACAGATGAGACATTTAAACAGGCACTGATCGGCAAAAAGATTCCTATTTTAACGCTGGATCATAAATGGCATCAACTCTTTACCCAGGCGGAGTATTCGTCAGAGATAAAGTATATGGAGGAAGAATTGACCGGACTGCTCAAACGGCAGGGAAAGGTTAATACGAAACACAGGGAAGTAAAAAAGCTGAAAAAGAAGCTGATGGATGAAGTAGTGATCCTGGCTGACGCGATGGGGGAGCATCCGACCCCAAAGCAGGACAAAGATATGGCTGACCACAAGCGTTTGATCAACGAGTGTAATGAGAAGATAGAATCTTATGAGGAGGAGATGGTAGAGCTCCCCAGGCAGATCAATCAGCTTAACAATAAGCTGATGCTTGTCACCATGGACGTATGTTATCAAAAATTACAGGAAAATACCGCAGAACTCGAGGAGATTGAACAGTGGATTAAAGAGATCAGACGGGAATTGAAAAAGAAGGTGGTGCGCAAGCAGGAGAAAGAGGCGATCAATCACCATCTTTATGCGTATATGCATGATATTTTTGGAGCGGATGTGATTGAGCTTTTTGATATGAAGTATAATCCGGAGGAAAAATATCAGAAAAAAACTGCGGAACCGGAGAAAGAAAAAGACCAGAATAAAGAAAAGGAACAGGCTGGACAGTCAGAGGGCGAAACGCCGAAAGAAGAGAACATGGATGCGTTGAAATCTTAGGGTTTTGACGCTTCCTTGCTTCCGGGGATCGTTTCGGGATATGGAGAGAAAGGGCGGCAATTTATGAAAGAATATCTTGTGACTGCTTCGCAGATGAAATTGTACGATCAAAATACGATAAATATCCATCGGCTGCCTTCCCTGCTTTTGATGGAGCGGGCGGCGCTTGTCACGGTGGCGGCTTTACAGGATATTTTAGGGGAAAAACCGGCGCGGGTGGCGGTGATATCCGGCAGCGGCAATAACGGCGGGGACGGTCTGGCTGTGGGAAGGCTGCTGCTTTTGGCAGGATATTCGGTGGACTTTGTTCTTTTGGCAGATCTGTCGGACTGTACGGAAGAGACCAGGCATCAGGCGGCAATTTTGCAAAGTTATGGCGCCGGGATTTTTGACAGAATCGAAGATATCACATATGATATGGATATAGTGATAGATGCGCTTTTGGGTGTGGGACTGTCCCGGCCGGTGACGGGAAAATACGCGGCGGCAGTGGACTGGATCAATGAGAGGAGCGCTTTTGTTTGCAGTATTGATATTCCTTCCGGGATTAGTGCGGATACGGGAGAGGTATTGGGATGTGCGGTGCAGGCGGATCTTACTGTCACTTATGGGTTTCGCAAACTGGGGCAGATGTTGTACCCGGGTGCAGGATTCTGCGGAAGACTGGTGTGCGGACAGATGGGGATTGATGAGAGAAGTTTTCTGGGGCAGACACCGGACTGGTATACTTACCAGGGCATAGAGAAAGGGATTTTGCCTGAGCGTGTGCCGGACGGCAACAAGGGTACCTTTGGCAAGGCGCTTGTGATCGCGGGCAGTAAGCAGATGGGCGGAGCGGCCATACTGGCGGCTAAGAGTGCGTTTCGTACCGGAGCCGGCATGGTAAAGGTGGTCACTGCCATAGAAAACCGGGATGCCATTTTAAGGTATGTGCCGGAGGCCATGCTTGTAACTTATCAGATGGAGGAAGATGAGAGGGAGCAAGATTTTTGGCGCCTTTTGAAAGAGGCGGTGTCCTGGGCGGACTGTGTGCTGATCGGGCCGGGTATCGGCCAGGGAAGCATGGCGAAAGCACTGCTTGCCTACTGTATAGAAGAATGCAGTCTGCCGCTGGTGATCGATGCAGATGGATTGAATCTGTTGGCGCAGGACCACAAGCTGCAGACAAAGACAGCCGGGCTAAACAGGGAGGTGATCCTCACGCCGCATCTGGGAGAGTTTGGGCGTCTGTACGGTTGTGATACGAAGGCTTGTAAAGAACATCTGACACAATATCCGCGTCTGCTTTCTGAAAGACTGGGATGTACCATAGTCTGTAAGGATGCCAGGACGGTAGTGGCACAGAAACAGGGAGCCTGTTATCTCAATACCACAGGGAATGCAGGGATGGCCACTGCCGGAAGCGGGGATGTCCTGGCGGGCATGATAGTGGGACTGACTGCCCAGGGAATGTCCGGCCAGAAAGCGGCAGTGACAGGTACATATCTCCACGGACTTTCCGGTGATATGGCGGCAGAGGCGATGAGCCAGGAGGCCATGACGGCAACGGATATCATCGCACAGATTCCGGCGGCGATCAAGGCCTGCCGGCAGGCGGAGGCATCTTTGACCGGACAGAAAGAAGAGATGCTTCGAGATGGAGGAAGCTATGTTGGAGAGCTATCAGAGAGTGTATGCGGCGGTTGATCTTGACGCAGTCCGTTATAACATGGAACAGATGCATCGTAACCTTTCACCGGAAACCAAAATGATCGGTGTCATCAAGACCGATGGCTATGGCCATGGCGCGGTGCCTATCGGCAGGGAACTGGAAAGCCTTTCGTACGTGGCAGGTTACGCGACAGCCACGGCGGAGGAGGCCTTTATCCTCAGAAATGCCGGACTTAAGAAACCAATCCTGATATTAGGATATACTTTTCCTTACAGTTATGAGGAGTTGATACGGCAAGAGATACGGACGGCGGTGTTCCGTATGGACAGTGTGGAAGAATTGGCGTCCTGTGCGCAAAGGATTGGCATCACGGCCCATGTGCATGTGAAAGTGGATACTGGCATGACAAGGGTAGGCATCCGGCCGGATGAGAGCGGGCTTGCCTTTGTGGAAAAACTCCTGCAAATGGAGGGGATTGCGGTAGAAGGAATCTTTACGCATTTTGCCAGGGCGGATGAGGCGGATAAGACATCTGCCAGAAAGCAGCTTACGCGGTTTCTCGACTTTGTGGGGCAGATAGAAGACGGGCTGGGGTATCAGATTCCGATCAGGCATTGTTCCAACAGCGCCGGCATTGTGGAATTGCGGGAGGCCAACCTGGATGCTGTCCGGGCCGGTATCACCATTTACGGCCTCTGGCCCTCGGCGGATGTTTCCAGGGAGATCGTCTCCCTGCGTCCGGTACTTTCTTTAAAGAGTCATATTGTCTATAGCAAGGAAGTGGAAGCCGGTGTGCCGGTCAGTTACGGCGGCACATATGTGACCATGGGGAAAACCCGCATAGCCACCATACCGGTGGGCTATGGGGACGGATATCCCAGAAGTCTTTCCGGAAAGGGCTATGTATTGATCCGGGGAAAAAGGGCTCCGATTCTTGGCAGGGTCTGCATGGATCAATTCATGGTGGATGTCAGTCAGATACCGGATGCAGCACAGGGAGATGAAGTGACGCTGATCGGCAGGGACGGTGTGGAAGAGATTACTATGGAACAGCTGGGGGATCTTTCCGGCAGATTCAATTATGAACTGGCCTGCAATCTGGGCAAACGGATTCCACGGGTATACCTGAAAGGCGGAAATGTTGTGGAGACAAAAGATTATTACAATGGTTAGGGGTAATTCCAACGGAAGTTACTTCATGAATACACTCTGGAGAAGCTGGCAATACTATTGCTGGAAATCATATGGATTGCTAGATTGATCAAAGGAAGTGTATGGTAATGAGAAGAGGAGATATTTATTATGCAGATTTAAGGCCGGTGATCGGTTCCGAACAGGGCGGTGTGCGTCCGGTGCTTATTATACAGAATGATGTGGGGAACAAACACAGTCCGACCGTGATCTGTGCGGCGATCACATCTAAGATGAACAAGGCGAAGCTCCCGACACATATAGAATTAAATGCCAGTAAATATGATATGGTCAAGGATTCCGTGATTCTGCTGGAGCAGCTGCGCACGATTGACAAACAGCGGCTGAAGGACAGAGTCTGTCATCTGGATCAGGATATTATGAAGGCAGTCAACGAAGGACTGATGATCAGCCTGGAACTGGGTACATAGGACGGCTGATATTTGACACGTATGACAATCCTTGCTATATTGGTATAGGAAATTTCTCCGTTTAGCGGAGCAGATTACTTTTTAGAAAGAGGGAATAACATTTTATGGAAGACGGTGCCTCGGGCAGTAACAGTATTTTATGGTTTCTGGTCATGCTCCTTTTGGAAATGATATTTTATGGTTTCAGTTCCGCCATGCAGAACCGGAAAGTGATTGAGAAGGAGGAGAGCAGCGACAGCGAAGAAGCCGTCCAGACAGGATCAAATCCCAAGCGGCTTAAAAGGCTTACCTATATGCTGGATCACCATGCAAGGTATGCCACGGCTACACAGCTCGGTGTGGTGACGATCAATCTTTTGCTGGGAGCGTTTATTTTATACCGCCTGAACAATTATTTTTCACTTATTATATCCAGTCAGATGATGGCGCGGACAGTGGGGCTTCTGGCCTGGCAGAGCAGGTTGTTGGCCGGCATAACGGCTGTGGTGGCAACAATCTTTCTCCTGTACATAATTATGACCATCGGTGTGATGGTGCCTAAAAAAGCGGCGGCGAAATACCCGGATAAGTGGATTGCTTTTTTGATAACGCCTTTCTACTACTATGTACGGATTGTAGCTCCTTTCTGTGCACTTGTCTCTGTGAGCGCCAGGGCGCTTCTTAAGCTGTTAGGTGTGCGGGATGCGGATGACAGGGAGGACGTGACGGAAGAAGAGATTCTCACCATGGTCAATGTGGGGCATGAACAGGGAATTTTACATGCCAGTGAGGCGGAGATGATCAATAATATCTTTGAGTACGGCGATAAAGAAGCCAAAGATATCATGATCAATCGAAATAACCTGATTGCCATCGACTGTACCATGACACTGCAGGATGCGGCGGCTTTTATCGTGGAAGCGCATAACAGCCGGTTCCCGGTCTATGACGGGACAATCGACCACATTGTAGGGATCTTGCACTTAAAAGACGTCATGCGTATGCAGATGAACGAGAAGATGAAGAACAGGCCGATCGGCAAGATTAAGGGCCTGCTCAGGGAGCCTCGTTTTATCACGGAAAAGCGCAAGATCAATGATCTGTTCCAGGTCATGCAGAAGGAAAAAATCCAGATGGTCATCGTTATCGATGAGTATGGTCAGACGGCCGGGCTGGTGGCGCTTGAGGATATCCTGGAGGAGATTGTGGGTAATATCCAGGATGAATACGATGTGGATGCGACTTATATCAAGGAGAGCGGTACGGACAAATATGTGATTCAGGGTATGATGCCGTTGGAGGAACTGGAAGAAAAGCTACAGATCAGTTTCGAGGATGAACCGTTTGATACAGTGAATGGATTTGTGATTTCAAGGTTGGAACATATCCCGGAAGAGGGAGAAGACTTTGAGTTTACCTACGAAGGATATACTTTCCGGATCCTGGAAGTGAAGGAGCACATGATTCAGAGTGTACTTGCAAGAAAAGAGGTGGAAGAGCCTCTTTTGGCGGATCAGGCCGAGGTTGAACAAAAGAAGAAAAAATGATATGATAGGGAGTCGAAAGAAAGGACG
>CAYUKT010000006.1:0-3588 GCA_964445285.1 uncultured Bacteroides sp.
TAGGTCATTGATTCCCTTTGGAAAAGGGGCAGCGTTTTCCGATGCATTGATTATTTTCCTGAGAGTAGTTGCATGTTATTTTGGATTTTTCCATCTTTATGCCGAAATGTTCCTCCACAAAATCTATTGCAGTCAGTATTGACAGGAAAGAATCTCTTTTACAACACCGTGGTCCGCCGATCTCACCAATTTTACCCAGTGCCGCGGATGTCATCTGATGAGACAATGCAAAGGGTTCCTCTGCAAGCGGGGTGGATTTTGATATGATGGAAATGAACATCCCGGAACTGATACCTGCCCCGCAGGCGCCCCAAAAGCCACAGGCTCCGCCAGGGACATTTTTCCCACGGTTCATCATTTCCATCAGTGCAGGGGGAAGGTCAATATCCCCGCCGGCATTTTTATAGGCAGTCAGAAGCGCTGCACCTACCATAACATGATGTTCCGGCCCATGCATATGACAAAACGGCTGAGACATCAGATCGATTATGATATCTACAGGATTTTTGGATGTTTCTTCAAGACATAATCTGATGATGTTATCCATACCTTTGGTGTGGCATTCATTACAGACATAGTGGCCATTCACACAGCTGGTCTTGCTGTTTTCTCTCTTATGGCAGATCGCACACTCCATAGGTTCATCTTTTTCTAAGTATGTTAATGGCGCATTGCAGATTAAACATTCGTTTGTCATAATAGTAGTTTTCCTTTCATGGTTAATTCCCTAACCGGTTTCTTTATTGGGAACCTCCCGTATGCAGAATGTTTTTCATGCAGATCATCTTCATTTCCGGAATACCGATGTCATCTGCGATCACCCGGCATTTTGTCATCAGAAGAAAGAATACATTTTTAGGCTCTTCGCTCAGGCACTCATAATTAGCCTGTCCTTTGGCGATGATTATGTCTGCTTTCCGGTAAATGTCCTGAAATGCCTCAGAGGTTCTGTGAAGAACCGTTCCCAGGGAACCATCCCCGTTGCTGATGATATCGGCATAAGTGTCTATTCCTACGTAGTAGGCGTCTTCTTCGATAGAGTCATTTACCACATTGGTGCCCCTGGTGGCAAAAAAGATATGGCAGGCCGGGTTTATTTCCTTTATTCTTTTGATCAAAATTTTATCGAGACAGATTTCCCCACAATTATCGCCCAGATAGAGTAAAGTATCCGCATTTTGGATTTCCTGGATCAGGAGGGCGGAATCATCCAGTGCCAAAGATTCTTTTTTTAGTTTTTCAAAGTAATCTCTTACATCGGAGACGGAAAGGTCATGGATGGGATTAAAATCTATAATGTTTCCGATGATCGCATATTTGACGCTCTCCAGGAAAGGATTGTCAGCTTCGGTGATTTCCTGCTCTAAAGCCGGGAGCTGTTCTAGGAACATTTTATTATAACGGGCCCTGGTTTCTTTATAGGGATCTTGATTGCCTGTCTCGTCCTTGAGCAGGGCAAAAATTTCACCGATCAATTCCGGCGTGGAGGAGGATGTATAATCGACTTTGCTTAAATAGCTGAAAACACTCTTGAGCAGGTCGTTTTTCTCTCGCAGGCCCACCATGTCAGCCACTTTGATTGTCTGATTGACGATACATGGAATACATTTCTCTTGAATTCTCACGGTTTTCCTCCCTGTTTTCCCTGCCGGCGGATTTTTATCAACTGCAAAACTTCCTGATAGAGTTCATTGTCATCTTCCAGATCGATCATAAGCCATCTTTGTCCGTTTCCCTCCCTGGTCTGCTGATAGAGTTCCTGTAAGGCAGGGGAACAGTCTGGAAGTATTGCCTCAACACGTTCTTTTTCTTTAGGACCGATAACGACCATAGCGGTAAAATAGCCTTCTCTGGGGTAAATGGTACACAGGGCTCTTCCTGATTTCTTGAATTTGATATTCCAGCCCTTTTCCATACTGCAGCAGCTGTATTCTATCAATTCGGGGCAGGAATAAAGGGTTTTGATCTGGGAACAGAATTGGAGAAAGAGAGGATTTTGGATATAATCTGCAATTTCTTCCAAGGTTGGACGGATATTTTTGTCTTGTAGATTAGTCATGTGCAATCGCTCCTGTTTGAAATCCGGGTTGTCAGTTTCACGATCTCTATTATATCGTATCGATAATGATTTGTCTTGTACAAAATGGATTAGGAATTTTGGCATTATATTCTTCCCGCAGATTGTATTTATTATGGTACAATATATGTGAAGGAAACCGCAGGTTCCTAAGCGGTACTGCGTATGAAATTCATGGGGTATTCTAATGCGAAAGAAAAAAGTCATCAAAGCCATTCTTTTCATATTTCTCATACTTTTTATCCTCTATATCATCCTGATCTATTTTCTGGTCAGCGCCTGTCTTGTCCCTTCTTTTATGGACCGTTTAAATGCTTTTGAGGACATCACCAGAAAGTGCTATGCGGAGCAGGTGCAGACCACGGAACTGAAAGAAAATCAGAGCAGACTCCTTACGGGTACCGCCAAGTGGCTGGAAACGGCACAGCGCACCAAAATCTCCGTACAGACGTCTGATGGTTACACGTTGATCGCGGCGGAGTTTGCGGCCGGAGGGGAGAGCGATAAGTGGGTTCTTTTGCTGCACGGCTACACGGGCTGGAAAGAGGAAATGTATCAGTTTGCCTACTGGTATCATGAGCAGGGATATCATGTACTGGTGCCGGATCTTCGCTGTCAGGGTGAGAGTGAGGGTGATTTTATCGGCATGGGATGGATGGACCATTATGACTGTGAACTGTGGATCGATTATATTCTTTCCTGTACGCCGGATGCACAGATTGTGCTGCACGGGCAGTCTATGGGAGCGGCCACGGCGCTGATCATGAGTGGGACAGAATGTCCATCGGAACAGATCGTGGCGGTGGTATCTGACAGCGCTTACACGGATGCTTATTCGATGTTCGGGGATAAGATTACGGAATGGTTCGGATTGCCGGCGTTTCCTTTTGTGGATTCGGCCTGTCTGATGCTGCGTCTGCGGGGCGGTTATGATCTGCGGGATGCTTCGGCCCTGCAGGCGGTGAAAGGAAGCACAGTCCCTACGCTTTTTATTCATGGGGACGAGGATAGGATGATAGATGTGGAGATGGCCCGGATGCTGTATGAGGCGGCATCCTGCGAAAAGCAGCTTTTTATTGTGGAAGGAGCCGGGCACGGACAGACACAGGATAAGGATCCGGAGGCGTATTATGGGAGCATTGCGGATTTTTTGGCTGAATATGTGCAATGAAAGGATAGAGCTGATAAAATTAATGTAAAATTAAGATGTAAAAAAGTAGTACTAACGTGACAACTATGCTAAAATTTAGAATAGGGGATATGGAAAACCTGTATGTCTGAAAGGTATGGTTGTCTATGGAAAACAGGACAAAAGGAAAATGGTACATAAGAACACATTTGACCGCCCTGCTGCTTTTGGCAGCTGTTATTGGGGCGGTATTTGTTATGGAAAAGGATGCAGGTGTGGCATATGCGGCACAGAAGCGCACGGTGAAGGTCGGTTTTTTTCCGATGGAAGGCTATCATGAGCTGCGGGAGGATGGCAGTTATGCGGGTATGGATGTGGAATA
>CAYUKT010000006.1:3688-6902 GCA_964445285.1 uncultured Bacteroides sp.
GTGGCGACCTATGTCAGAAGGCAGGAATTTAATGAATACTTGTCGGACCATAAGATTGCCAGCCCCAAGGTGCGGGAATATGAGAGCGCGGCGGATCTGCATCAGGCCCTGGAATCCGGGGAAATCGATGCACTGGTGCATTCCCTCACGGAAGTGCGGGAGGGGCAGCGGGTGGTTGGCCGTTTTGCGCCCATGCCGTTTTATTACATATCCTATCGGGGCAATGATGACGTGATGCGGGAGTTGAACCAGGGCATTGCAGATGTGAAGATGAACCGGCCGGAGCTGGAAAACGAACTGATGGTGAAGTATTATGACAGCCGGATGGATCAGACAGTCCTTTTGACCAGTGAGGAAAAACAGTATATTGAACAAAAGGGCACGCTGACGGTGGGATACCTGGATGGTTATTATCCTTTTTCCTATGAAGATGAAGACGGGAAATATCAGGGGCTTGCGGTTCAGGTGCTCGAAGAAGTGGCAGTGAGTACCGGGATGTCCTTTACTTATGTAAAAATGGCGGATCAGCAGGCGGCCAGTCAGGCCTTACAGTCGGGCAGTATCGATATTTTAAGTTATTGTGATGAGATGCCAAGTGCTATGAAGACGGAAGGTTTGGCGTTGACGAAGGGCTATGCCCAGGTGCCTCAGGTGGTTGTCAGAAAGCGGAATGACAAGTCGGAGAAGACAGCAACGCTGGCGGTGAAGAGAAGCAGCATTTCAGCGGCGGGAAATTTGGGGTTTGTGGGTGAGCATGAACAGATCCTGGAAGTGGATTCCCAGGCGGACAGTCTGTATGCAGTGGAATCCGGAAAGGCCGATGCGGCTCTCTGTGACGGGTATCTGGCGGAATACCTGATGGGAACGGATTTTTCCCTGGGGAAGCTGGAGATTCACACTGTGTTAAACGACTCCCATATTGTGTATATGGCGGTGAAAGATGACGTGGAGTCGCCGTTACTGGGGATTTTAAATAAAGAGCTTTTGGACATTACGGACAAGATGGTCAACGATTATATGCTGCGGGATAATTTCTACGCCAAAATGAGTTTGGAGACGTTTATCAGCGACCACAGTATTCCTATTATCCTGGTTCTGACAGTCTGTGCCGTATTTGCAATTCTGGTATTATATAAAATGTTGAAGAACAGCATACGGATTCAGAAACTGATGTATAAGGACACGGATTTTAATGTCTGGAACCTGAACTATCTCAAATACAGGGCTTCCCTGAAACTGACAGAGGCCAAGCTGCTGAAATATGCGATCGTCTATACGGATATCTGTCAGTTCAAGAGTTACAATGCAATTTATGGATGGCATGCGGGACAGCGGGTCCTGGAGATTACCATCAAGGAGATCGCGGCCATGATAGACAGCGTGAAAGAGCTTTACGCCAGAAGTTATGGCAGTCATTTTGTACTGTTCGTTTGCTATGACAATCTGGAATCTTTGAAGCGGCGGATGATGGAACTGGAGGACCGGATTTCTGACAGGATTTATGAGGAGACGGGGATCCGGATGGCACAGGCCATGGGAATCTGTCCTGTTGATCAGGAGGATGAGGATATTCAGCTGGCGCTCTCTTATGCAATCCAGGCGGTGGATCCCTTAAAGGACAGCCACAGCAATGCGATACAGATTTATGACGACATGCTGCGGGAGCAGTTAAAAGAGCGGCATGAACGGGAAAAGCTGTTAGATTCGGTAGATTTTGGCAAAGATTTTGTGGCGTATTATCAGGCAAAGGTGGATATCCGCAATGAACAGATCGTGGGGGCGGAGGCACTGGTGCGCTTCAAGGATCCTACAGATAATGGGGCGATCAGGGCGCCGGGCTTTTTCGTGCCTTACTATGAGCAGACGGGCAGGATCACGGAAATTGATTTCTTCGTGATGGAGAGCGTCTGTCAGATGCTGCGCCGGCGGCTCGATGCGGGGAAGCGGGTGGTGCCGGTTTCATGCAACTTTTCCAGGATGCACTTCGTTAAAGAAGGGTTTCCGGAGCGGTTCGAGGCTATCATCAATAAATATCAGATTCCTAAAGAGCTGATCGAGGTGGAGATTACAGAGACTCTGGTGGTGGAAGAGATGCAGCAGCAGAAAGTCAGGGAAAATGTGGCGATTCTGCGGGCAAACGGCGTCCGGCTGTCCATTGATGATTTTGGGTCCGGCTATTCGTCCCTGGGAGTGTTTGAACAGATTCCGGCATCAGTCATCAAGCTGGACCGGTCCTTCCTATTAAATAATGAAAATCGGGAGAGACAAGTGCAGATTATGAAAAATATCGTCAATCTGGCCAGGGATCTGGAAGCCCAGGTGGTCTGTGAGGGTGTGGAGACACAGAATGATACGGAACTGATGATGGAGATTGGTGCCTATGTGGCGCAGGGGTATCGCTATTGTAAGCCGGTTCCGGAAAAAGATTTTGAGGAAATGCTGGTATGAATAAGAGGAAGATAACCATGATGACATTGTGTGTCCTGGCGGCAGCCTTATGTTTTCTCTATTGTCTGGTAGTGTTTATGATCAGATCTGGCAGCCATTTTTACCTAATCTGGGCGGCAGGGGGATTCTGTTTTATCGGACTGGCGCTTATGGTGTGCTTTGACTTATGGAGTCAATTTCCGAGAGCACTGCGGCGGGGCATCGGCGGACTGGTACTGTTTGGCGTGATCCTCTTCGTGGTGGTGGAGGGTTGTATTTTTGCCCACTATCATGACAAAGGAAGGGAAGATCTGGATTATATCATCGTTCTGGGCGCCCAGATGAAACCGGCAGGCCCCAGTGCGGTACTGAAGTTTCGTCTGGATGCAGCCTACGAGTATCTGACAGCCAATGAAGGGACAATCTGTGTGGTCTCCGGCGGACAGGGAAGCAATGAACCCTGTACCGAGGCGGAGGGGATGTATCAGTATCTGGTGGAAAAAGGCATCTCGCCGGATCGTATCCTGCTAGAAGACCAGTCCACGGACACATCGGAGAATATTGCCTACAGTGCCAGATTGATTGGCGGCACAGATGTAAGTGTGGGAATCGTCACCAATAATTTCCATGTGTTCCGCGGGGTGCGGCTGGCAAAACATGCGGGATTTGAGGATGCCTGCGGTATCTCGGCGCGCTCTAATATTTATTTCCAGCCCAACAACCTGGTGCGGGAATTTTTTGGCGTCATGAAAGATTTGGTGTGTGGGAATCTGCTTTAGATTTTACT
>CAYUKT010000006.1:7002-18768 GCA_964445285.1 uncultured Bacteroides sp.
TATATGGGTAAGACAGATTATGAGTCGGCGATCACGTATTTGGAAGCGGCGCTACAACTGAGTAATGGCCGAGTGGAGGATATGGATTTTGATATCAACTATTATCTGGCCACGGCTTATTTTAAGAACGGACAGCCGCAGGAAGCGATAGCGTCCTACAATGCAATCCTGGCCCTGCGCCCGAAAGAGATGGACGCCTATTATCTGCGGGGGTGCGTGGAATTGTCTCAGAATGAGTATGAGGCGGCCCAGAGGGATTTTGATGCGGCGATCGCTCTGGAGCCGAAGAATTACGACCAGATCATACGCATATATATGGTGTTGGAAGAGTACGGCTATAAGGATGTGGGGCTGAATTATCTGCAAAACGCCATGATGGCGAACGAGAAGTCCATCTCCGATTATGATATGGGCCGGATCTGTTACTATATGGGCGATTATGAAAATGCGCGTAATTTTCTGACGAATTTAAAGACCGCTACGGATTACGGTGCGGCGCTCTATCTTGGCAGGACTTATGAGGAACTGGGAGACTATAATTATGCGGCTACCATCTACGCCGACTATACCCAGTATGACCAGACCAAGGCGGAGATTTATAATCAGCTGGGATTATGCCGGATGAAGATGAATGAATATGATCTGGCGCTTGCGGCATTCCAGGCGGCCATGAAGATCGAAGATAACGGCATGATGCAGACGCTTAAATTCAATGAGATCGTCACCTATGAATATATGGGGGATTATAAGACGGCGACAGCCTTGATGAACAGTTATCTGAAAAGTTATCCCGATGATGAAACAGCAAAACGGGAATATGAGTTTTTACAGACAAGATGAGCGATTGACAAGAAATTCGTGCAATGGTAGTATGAAACCAAAAGAATAAGGGAGAGTGTGGAAAGATGAAAAATACATATGTGCGGGTAAAAGGTATCATCAAAAAAGGCGACACGTATCTGCTGATCAAAAGATGGGTGGACGATCACATTCCGGAACCTTATGTGTGGGAGTTTATCGATGCGGAAGTAGCACATGGAGAAGCGCCGGACGATGCGATGCTTCATGCAATCTCAGAACTTTTGTCTGTGAATGGCAAGATTGAGAAGGTTGAGTATACTTGGTCGCAGCTGATCGGAGAGACACACTGTGTCGGTATTGCTTATCTGTGCTCCATTTCGGAAGAGGATGAGTCCAATATCATTCTTCCGGAAGAGTATGGCAGCTGGGAGTGGGTCAAGAGGGATCAGTTCCCCTATTATATTGAGAATCAGTATGTGCTCAAAGATTTGGAAGGAAAAACATTATGATCGATAAACTGATAGAGAATATTAAGAAGAAACAGGCGCCTGTCATGGTCGGATTGGATCCGACCATGAAACTTGTGCCGGAACATATCAAACAGAAAGCGTTTGCGGAGTACGGTGAGACGCTGAAGGGTGCAGCGGAAGCGATCTGGATGTACAATAAGGGAATCGTGGATGCGGTAGCGGAACTGATTCCGGCGGTAAAACCGCAGATTGCCATGTATGAGCAGTTCGGTGTGGAAGGGCTGATCGCCTTTCATAAGACTGTGGAATATTGTAAGCAGAAAGACCTGGTGGTGGTGGGAGACATCAAGCGCGGTGATATCGGTTCCACTTCCGATGCTTATGCGGTAGGTCATCTGGGACAAGTACAGGTCGGGAATACCATGTGCCGCGGTTTTGGGGAAGATTTTGTCACTGTCAATCCTTATCTTGGGTCTGACGGTGTGAAACCGTTTATCGAAGTGTGTAAACAGGAAAAGAAGGGCATGTTTATCCTGGTCAAGACGTCTAATCCCAGCAGCGGGGAATTCCAGGATCGGCTGGTGCTGCCGGAGGGAAGTGCGGATGCTTCCAAGGCGAGACCGCTTTACGAGGTGGTCGGCGAGAAAGTAGCCCAGTGGGGTGCGGACCATATGGGTGCGGAATACAGTTATATCGGTGCCGTGGTGGGCGCTACTTATCCGGAGATGGGTAAGGTCTTAAGGGAGATCATGCCGAAGTCATATATTCTGGTGCCGGCTTACGGTGCACAGGGCGGCAAGGGTGCAGATCTTGTGCATTTCTTCAACAAAGACGGTCTCGGTGCCATCATCAGTTCTTCCAGAGGCATTATCGGGGCCTACCAGCAGGAAAAATATGCGAAGTATGGTGCGTTGAACTATGCGGATGCTGCCAGGGCGGCAGTGATCGATATGCGGGAAGACATCGCACAGGCACTAGTGTAATAGGGATAGGAGTGACATGATAGCAGGAGGACTCACGATTATGGAACAGTACAAGCAGGAGTTTATCGGATTCATGGTGGACAGCCAGGTGCTCAAGTTTGGGGATTTTACCTTAAAGAGCGGCAGAAAGTCTCCCTTTTTCATGAACGCGGGCGCCTATGTGACGGGTGCGCAGCTTCGCAGGCTGGGAGAGTATTATGCGCGGGCGATCCATGAGCATTACGGACTGGATTTCGATGTCCTGTTCGGACCGGCGTATAAGGGGATTCCGCTGTCGGTGGCCACGACCATGGCGATCAGTGAACTGTATGGTAAGGAGATCCGTTATTGTTCTAATAGGAAAGAAGTGAAAGACCACGGGGATACAGGCATTCTCCTTGGCAGTAAGTTACAGGATGGTGACCGGGTGGTGATCATCGAGGATGTGACCACCTCAGGCAAGTCCATTGAGGAGACTTTTCCGATCATCAAGGCACAGGCGGATGTGGAGATCAAGGGATTGATGGTATCCTTAAACCGCATGGAGCGTGGGCTTGAGAGTGAAAAGAGCGCTTTGGAAGAGATTAAGGGTAAGTACGGTTTTGAGGCCAATGCCATTGTGACCATGGCGGATGTGGTGGAGTGCCTCTACAACAAGCCTTATAAGGGAACGATTTATATCGATGATACCTTAAAGCAGTCGATTGATGCATATTATGAGCAGTATGGTGCAAAATAGAGAGCAGGAAAGGGAGCGGAAGATGGAAGAGAAAACTTATAAGACAATGGGCGGTTCCGGCGCGCTCAATATCGCAGTCGGTGTGGTTGCTCTGGTGGTAGGCGTGGCAAGCGGTGTGCTTCTGATCATCAGCGGGGCCAAGTTATTAGCGGGAAGAAATAAAATTTTATTCTAAAGACAGAATGATAAATGGGTGTTTTCGGTGTGGACGAAGATGCCCATTTCAAATTCCGGCAGCCGGTGCGTCAGCAAGAGGCTTCGGCAGGGAGGTGCCTATGGCGAAGAAGAACAGTTTCATGTTTACGAATAAGGAACATACAAAGAAAGGGATTATGGCTACGATCTTGGGGATCATTTCCCTGGTGACGCTGGCCTATATGGTGTTTATGAGTTACCAGAGGGCAGGGGATGTGCCCCTGCAGTACGGTGCGGCTGCCCTGTTATCCATGATCTTTGCTTTCGTGGGAATTGTGCTGGGTGTGGTTTCTAAATCGGACCGTGACAAGTTCTATCTGTTCAGTTATCTGGGAATCGGGCTGAATGTGCTGGTGCTGGCGGTGCTTAGTATCATCTTGTATGCGGGGGCGTACGCATGAAAGAAAGAGAGGTTGGTTATGGAAGATAAATATATAGACGAAAAGGAGCAGGAAGATTTACTTGGCGAGCGGTACGCGCTGGCCTTGGAACGGATCAGGGAAATACCGCAGGAGACGATATGCGCGGATGCGTTTCAGAAATACTTTCGTAAAATGGCGGAATTTGTCGCTTTGATGAACAAGACCTGGAATGTGGTGGAGAGCGGGAATCTTTTTAAGATGCCGTTGGCAGCGCTCCAGGCTCAGAACGAAGAATTGTATCAGGATATTCTGCCTGAAAATTATGATACAAGCTATGCAAATCCCGATCATGCCGTAAATTGTCTGGGTGAGTCAATGGGTCAGATGCTCTCTTTTTTGTATGCGGAACTGCGGGGTATGATTCCGGCGGCCTTTGAGCTGGATCGTTTCGACATGGTAATCCGTATGGAACTTCTCCTGGAAGTCTATCAGGCTTTTGTCTGTGCGGCACAGGAAGGGATGGAGCAGACAGGCGGGGAAAGTGCCGGGGGGATACACCAGTGCTTTTTGCCGGAAAAGGAGACGGTAAGGCAGATCCTTTATTGGTATGTGGGCGATTATTATGAGCCGGAGACGGTACAGCACACGGCAAGGCTTCTGTGTCCGGACAGGGGATTTGCCCGCCGGATTGTTATGGACAGTGATTTGTCTGATCTTCGCTATCTCTATTATTATGGGGAATATGTCACGGGGAATGAGCTGGAGACAGCCAGACATCTGAACGGTATGCCTGCGGAGAAGGTAAAGCTGATGGCGGATACGTATACGGAGGGCTATCGGATCGGATTCGAGGTGGGCAATAAAGATATCTCCATCAAGGAAACCGTGAATATCCGTTATTTCCTGGGGTTTGAGCGTATGATCCGGGAGGCGGTCAATAATTTTGACCGGATCGGTCTACAGCCTACCTTTTACCGTGCGGGCACAGATATCTTCCGGGGCAGGAGCGTCAATAAGAACGGCTGGTGCGGCGCCAATCCCAACAAACAGTTTGACTATGATCACAGGGAAGATCTGGCGCTGGTGCTGGACGGCGCTCTGGTGGAGCGCAGGCTGGAAGGATTGCGGAATGCCTTTGAGAAGTGTAAGGTGCAGGCGGCGGTGCATGGCGGGCCTGCAGTCCTGGAGATTTTCGGGGAGAAGCCCTTTGTGCCGAGGACCAAAAAGACGGCTTGCCATCTCTCGGAAAAGCAGCAGAAATTAGCGGTGGAATACGCGGGTAAGGCGGGCGCCTTACAGAATGAATATATCAAGGGGGAGGAGAGGAGTTTTACCATCATTGCTTTCCCGGTGCCCGATATCGGGGAACAGTTTGCGGAGATTTTTGATGACATCGTGCGGATCAATACGTTGGATTACAAGCTGTACCAGGGCATTCAGCAGACCATCATAGATATGCTGGACAAGGGGTTGACCGTACAAGTCAAAGGGCGTGGCGCGAATCGTACGGATCTGACCGTACAGCTGCATAAGCTGGAAGACCCTTCCAGTCAGACCAATTTTGAAAACTGTGTGGCGGATGTAAATATTCCGGTGGGGGAAGTGTTCACATCACCCCTGCTTACCGGTACGAGCGGTATCCTCCATGTGACCAGGGTTTTCTTAAATGAACTGGAATACAGGGATCTGTGGCTTGCGTTTGAGGACGGTATGGTGACAGACTACGGCTGTGCAAACTTTGCATCAGATGAAGAAAACCGCAAGTATATCCGGGATAATGTGCTCCATCATCATGACAGGCTGCCCTTGGGAGAGTTTGCCATTGGCACCAATACCACAGCCTATGTGGCGGCACGTAAGTATGGCATTGAGGATAAGATGCCTATCCTGATAGCGGAGAAAACGGGGCCGCATTTTGCGGTGGGAGATACCTGTTATTCCCACGCAGAGAATGTGCGGGTATATAATCCTGATGGCAAAGAGATCATCGCCAAGGATAATGAGGTGTCAGTTTTACGTGACACAGATGTCAGTCAGGCATATTTCCAGTGTCATACGGATATTACGATTCCCTATGATGAACTGGGGGAACTTTCCGTGTTGACTGAGGCTGGAGAAAAAGCGGTGATTATCCGGGACGGTCGGTTTGTGCTTCCGGGCTGTGAGGAATTAAACCGGGCCATGGAGTAAAAGATGGTTGCGCATCAATGGAAAATCTAGTACACTGGTAAATAGAAAAACTATGTTCTGCCACAAGATGTTGTGTAGGTAAGATTCTATTTGATTTTAATCAATGTAGGATTCGGGATATAAAGAAGATAGGAAAAGGATGAAGGAGGAAGTATAGATGGCACAGGTTGGCATTGTGATGGGCAGTGATTCTGATATGCCCGTGATGGCGAAAGCCGCGGATATTTTAGAAGAACTGGGCATTTCTTATGAGATGACGATCATTTCTGCACACCGGGAACCGGATGTGTTCTTTGAGTATGCGAAGAGTGCGGAGGAGAAGGGATTTAAGGTGATCATCGCGGGAGCGGGCAAGGCGGCCCATCTGCCGGGCATGTGTGCGGCAATCTTCCCGATGCCGGTCATCGGCATTCCCATGAAGACTTCCGATCTGGGTGGCGTGGATTCTCTCTATTCCATTGTGCAGATGCCTTCCGGAATCCCGGTAGCCACCGTGGCGATCAACGGGGGACAAAACGCCGGCATTCTGGCAGCCAAGATTCTGGCGGTTTCAGATGACGCACTGCTGGAGCGTCTGAAAGAGTATTCCAGGAGCCTGAAAGAGAGTGTGCAAAAGAAGGATAAGAAACTGCAGGAAGTGGGATATAAGACTTATTTGAAGGCATAGTGTGATATGGGGCAGAGGAGGACAAAACCATGGATTACAAGACAGCGGGTGTGGATATTGAAGCTGGCTACCGTTCGGTAGAATTGATGAAAGAATATGTGAAGGGGACCATGCGGTCGGAAGTGCTGGGCGGACTCGGCGGATTCTCCGGTGCGTTTTCCCTGGGGAAGATCAAGGAAATGGAGAAACCGGTGCTCTTATCCGGCACGGATGGTGTGGGGACCAAGATTCAGCTGGCTTTTCTGCTGGACCGGCACGACACGGTGGGTATCGACTGTGTGGCCATGTGTGTGAACGATGTGGTATGTGCGGGAGCAGAACCGTTGTTTTTCCTGGACTATATTGCCTGCGGCAAGAATTATCCGGAAAAGATTGCAGCCATCGTAAAAGGCGTGGCCGAGGGATGTAAGCAGGCCGGGGCGGCCCTGATCGGCGGTGAGACGGCGGAGCATCCGGGATTAATGCCGGAGGATGAGTATGATCTGGCAGGATTTGCAGTGGGCGTGGCGGATGAAAAAGACCTGATCACAGGGGAGCATATAAAGACCGGGGACGTTTTGATCGGGATCGCATCTTCGGGTGTACATAGCAATGGATTTTCCCTGATACGCAAGGTGTTTGCGGTGACGAAGGAGAGTCTGGGCGTTTATTATGATGAGCTGGGGACCACGCTTGGTGAGGCGCTTCTTACGCCCACCAGGATTTATGTGAAAGCGCTGCAAAGCGTGAAAGAGGCAGGCGTGACGATCAAGGGATGCAGCCATATCACGGGCGGCGGTTTCTATGAGAATATTCCCAGGATGCTGCCGGAGGGTGTGTCTGCGCGGATACAGAAAGACAGCTATCCTATTCCGCCGATTTTCGGACTGTTACAAAAGACCGGCAATCTGGAAGAAAAGATGATGTATAACACCTATAACATGGGCCTTGGAATGGTATTGGCAGTGGACGCGGCGGATGCGGACAAGACGGTGGAAGCATTGAAGGCAGCAGGAGAACAGGCCTATATCGTGGGCGATATAACAGCTGGTAATAAAGAGGTTATTTTATAACTGTACAGGCAGGTGTGCGCATCCAGGGGCGTTCGGCGGAGACTGACAGCCGGCCTGACAGGAAGGATGGAAGAAAGATGCTTAAGATAGTGGTGTGTGTGTCCGGCGGCGGCACAAATCTGCAGGCGATCATTGACGGTGTGGCCCAGGGATCCATTGTCAATACGGAGATCGTAAAAGTCATCAGCAACAACCGGGGGGCTTATGCCCTTACGCGTGCCGGTAACGCGGGGATCAAAGCGGTCTGTGTGTCACCGAAGGAGTATCCGGACAGGGAAGCTTTTAACCAGGCGTTTCTGGAAGAGATAAATGAAGCGGAGCCGGATCTGATCGTGCTGGCTGGCTTTTTGGTGAAGATTCCGGAGGAATTGATCCGCAGCTACCCGCACCGCATTATCAACATCCATCCATCCCTGATCCCGTCTTTTTGCGGAACCGGGTATTATGGGTTAAAGGTGCATGAAGCGGCGTTAAAAAGGGGCGTGAAGGTCACGGGGGCTACGGTGCATTTCGTGGACGAGGGTATGGATACAGGCCCGATCATCATGCAGAAAGCCGTAGCAGTGCGGGAAGGTGATACGCCGGAGGTTCTGCAGAAGCGGGTTATGGAAGAAGCGGAGTGGGTGATCTTGCCCTGGTGTATTAATCTGATTGCCGGCGGCAAGGTGAAGGTGGAGAACGGCAGGGTATATGTTTCTGAGTAGAAGGTAAATCACATATATTTGCGACAGGATACACAGAAAGGATTAGGTATAGGGAAATGAAAGTATTGATTGTGGGAAGCGGCGGCAGAGAGCATACGATCGCAGCCTGTGTGGCGAAGAGCCCGAAGGTGGATAAGATATACTGTGCGCCCGGCAATGCGGGAATCGGACAGATTGCAGAATGTCTGCCCATCGGTGCTATGGAGTTTGATAAACTGGTGGCTTTTGCCAAAGAACAGGCCATTGATCTGACCATCGTGGGGATGGAAGATCCCCTGGTGGGCGGTCTGGTGGACGAGATGGAGGCGGCAGGACTGCGGGTGTTCGGACCGAGGAAAAATGCGGCAATCCTGGAGGGCAGTAAGGCTTTCTCCAAAGATCTGATGAAAAAATATAAGATTCCTACCGCGGCATATGAGAACTTTGATGATCCGCAGAAGGCGCTTGCTTATCTGGAGCAGGCTAAAATGCCGGTGGTGCTTAAGGCTGACGGGCTTGCCCTGGGCAAGGGGGTGCTGATCTGCGAGACGCTTGAGGAGGCTAAGGCGGGTGTACGCACGATCATGGAAGATAAGAAGTTTGGCGATTCCGGCAATCGGATGGTAATAGAAGAATTTATGACAGGACGGGAAGTGTCGGTGCTCTCCTTTGTGGACGGTAAGTCTATCCGCACCCTGCCTTCCGCCCAGGATCACAAGCGGGCGATGGACGGCGACCAGGGGCTGAATACGGGCGGTATGGGTAGCTTTTCCCCCACACCTTTCTATACAGAGGAAGTGGATGCGTTCTGTAAGAAGTATATTTTCCAGGCTACCGTGGACGCTATGGCGGCGGAAGGAAGACCTTTTACAGGTGTTATTTTCTTCGGACTGATGCTGACGGAGGATGGGCCGAGAGTGTTGGAATACAATGCAAGGTTCGGAGACCCGGAGGTGCAGGTAGTGCTGCCGCGCATGAAAAATGATGTGATCGATGTGATTGAGGCCTGTATCGATGGCAGGCTGGATCAGGTGGATCTGCAGTTCGAGGATAATGCCGCGGTCTGCGTAATTTTGGCTTCCGAAGGCTATCCCGTATCTTATGAAAAGGGATTCGTGATCAACGGGCTTGAAAATTTTGTGGGAAAAGATGATTACTACTGCTTCCATGCGGGCACGAAGAAGACGGAAGAAGGAATTGTCACAAACGGCGGGCGGGTGCTTGGCGTTATGGCGAAGGGGGCTACGCTCAAGGAAGCCAGGGCCAATGCCTATGAAGCTGCAAAATGGGTGAATTTTGATCATCAATATATGAGAAATGATATCGGAAAAGCGATTGACGAAGTATAGAGGGCGCTTGGGTAAAAGGGTAAAGGGAGTGATCTGAATGAGTGATAGAGAAGAAAAAGTCAGAGTGCTCAAGAAGGAATTCCAGGAAGCAAATGCATATAACAGGCCTACTTATTGTCAGGAATGCGGCGGAGTAATGGTATTTAAGGGAGTAGGTGAATATCAATGCGAAAAATGTGGATTCCTCGCTTATGATGATTATGGTAAAGCACGCAATTATTTAGAAAAACATACAGGGGCGACTTCGGCGCAGGTGTCGGAGGCAACCGGCGTTTCACAGCGTTCTATCCGGGAAATGCTCAAAGAGGCAAGGCTGGAGATTGCGCCAAACTCTAATTTCTTCCTGCAGTGTGAGATCTGTGGGGCAAATATCCGCATGGGAAGGTACTGTCCCAAATGTGAGACGGCTTATCACAGAAACCTGGAGGAACAGGCAAGAATCAGAAACGAGAAAATGGCTGGTTTCAGCACAGAGAAACGCAAGGCGGAAGAAGGTGCCAAGCGATTCTGGAGAGAAGAGTCCTAAGGATATGAACTTAGGAGAGGGAGAAAGGAATATGAGGATACAGAAGAGGGAGCACAGTAAACGAACAATGAGATACATGATGAAGGGGATATTTACGGCGGCCTGCATGGCGGTCATGGTTTGGTGTATGCCCATTGTCAGTCAGGCAGAGGCGACAGGTAAAGTCATTCCCAATTCTGTCAATATTCGGAAATCGCCTGATGTAAACAGTGAGGTGGTGGGCAGTTCCACCATTGGCAAAGAAGTGACGATCAGGGGCAAGGTAAGCGCTTCCGGCACTACTTGGTATCAGGTGTATGTGAGCGGTGACAGTATGGGATATATCCGTGCGGATATGCTGGAGCCGGAGGCGGAAGCCGAGATTCCGGTCGTGTCGGTGGAAGGGACTGGTTCCTCATCCGATTCTTCGTCTGATACACCGGCGGATTCATCGGGCGGGGATACACAGCAGACATCATCCGGTGATGCCGGGGCGGCGGAGGGAACTTCATCTCCAGGCGGAGCAACGGTGGGCGCGGATGAGGCCATGGATTTACAGTATGCCAAGATCAAAGTAAATTCCAAGGTGCGGCCGGAGCCTTCCACCAAAAAGAATGCGGTAGGTTCCCTGACGGAAGGGACGCAGGTAGTGGTGAGCGGTAAGTCTGCGGGAAGCGATGGAAGGACATGGTACTATGTCTCCTATACGGCTTCTAATGGTTCGGAGAAGACAGGATTCGTCCGTGAGGATCTGTTGGAACTGGGAGAGATGCTCCAGGTGGAAGAAGAGCCGCCGCAGGAGGAAGTACCGGTGGAGGAGCCGGAACCGGCGCCTGTTGTCAGCAATGATTATGTGGTGCGGCTGGAACAGACGGAAAATGGTCCGGTATGGTATCTGGATGACAATATAAGGGGCGGAACGCATGAACTGGAAGCTCTTTTACAGTCTTCCTTTTCTAAATCCGAGGCGGAAGAAGAAGCAGCCAAAGCGGTGGTGAAACAGCGGATCGTGATCGTGGTGCTTGCCATTTTGCTGGTGGCGCTTATAGTGGCGGTGGTCATTATGGCTTTCAAGCTGCGGGATGCCTATTATGAAGATTACGAAGATGATGAGGAAGACGAAGAAGAGGAAGAAAGGCCCGCAAGAAGCCGCGCAAGAAATGAGGAGTCAGTACAGGATAGATCTGTGCGCCGCAGGGAAGTGCAGGAAACTGCAGAGCGAAGACGGGGCAGCGAACAGCGAAGCGGCAGAAATGAGAGAGGCGAACGCGCGGAGCGCAGGGCGCCGAGGGAGAGGGCTTATGAGGATAGTGCCGCACAGGACAGGGATGTAAAAGCAGCTCCCAAACGCAAGCCTAAGAACTTCCTATTGGATGACGATGAGTTTGAGTTTGAATTCTTAAATATGGACGATAAGGATCTGATGTAATAAATGTTTATAGAGATTGATTTTAACAGCGATGAAGCGATATACATGCAGCTGCGCAATCAGATCATCATGGGGATTGCGGCCTCCAGGTTCCAGGAGGGTGATATGCTGCCATCGGTCAGACAGCTGGCGGATACCATCGGTATCAATATGCATACGGTCAATAAGGCATATACGGTCCTCAAACAGGAGGGCTATGTCAAAGTAGACCGCAGAAAAGGCGCCATGATCGCAGTGGACATTGACAAGATACGCGCAATGGAAGATGTGCGGGAAGATTTGTTGGTAACCCTCGCCAAGGCCAGTTGTAAGAATATTTCCAGAGAAGAAGTGCATGCTCTTATAGATGAAATCTATGAGGA
>CAYUKT010000007.1:0-13425 GCA_964445285.1 uncultured Bacteroides sp.
TCTCCCCAGGTAGCGTCCACATAATAATATACCCCATCTATCCTCACCAAATTCCAGGCATGTCCCTCTCCGCCGATCACCCGGCCTAACACCAGTGTGGCAAAAATATCCGCCTGATTCAACAGATACTGTGTGGCTTTGGCATATCCCTGACAGACAGACCTTCCCTCAATAAACACGGAGCAGATATTCTGATTGTCCTGCGCTGCAGCGTCATAGTCCGTATGGTGGATTAAATATTCATATATATATTTCACCTTCTCATACTCATCCGCATCCGCTGGCATTCCTGACAGGCATTGGTTTACATAACTATCTATCTGTGCCTGCTTTTGGGCCACCTCACTCTGTGTAAAATGATAGGTCCCGGTAAACGTCACTTTTTTCAGCACATCGCCCAATGTGTATTCCGTATAGCTGTACCCATCCACATAAAAAATTTCCGGATGATCATTTAACACACACTGAAAAATATGGGCAATCTTTTCTTTATCAAAAATTGACAGCTTTACTTCCTGCCGGAAATTGACCAGCGCATCCAGAATCTCCAGATAAACTGTGCGTTCTTCCTCCGACAGCATCTGATAGGCATAACAGTTTTCCAGTGACACCTGAATCTGTGCGTCATCCTGGCGGATCACCTGTTCCGAGCCCTCATATGCTATCTGCTCCGCCCCCATGTCAGACTGCAGGTACAGATCTCTTACTTCATGAGGCTGTTGATGCCAGGCATAGGCCAATGCACCGGTCACTGTCAACATCCCTGTCAATAATACTCCTATTCTCTTCACCCGCCTATGCCCTCCTTTCTGCAGATTCTCCATTCTTGACAGCTGATCTTAGTTAATTCCTTCCGAATTCTGACAAAATCAGTCCTTCATTTCGATCCAGGGTCATACCAATACTCCACGGATTGACAAACAACAAGAGCGGATTTCCCTTCAAATCCTTAATCTTCTTCATATCGGAAGTACCCGTCAGCTTGTCCAGATCAATCTCCTTGTTTTCAATCCACCTGATATGCTCATATGGCAGGTTCTCCAGCTTAATCTCCACATTATATTCATTTTCCAGGCGGTATTTGAGGACATCGAACTGCAAAACGCCGACCACACCCACGATAATCTCCTCCATACCGGTATTAAACTCCTGAAAGATCTGAATGGCACCTTCTTGGGCAATCTGGGTAATTCCTTTGACAAACTGTTTTCTCTTCATGGTGTCCATTTGTCTGACCCTGGCAAAATGCTCCGGTGCAAACGTAGGAATCCCTTCGTAGGCAAACTCTTCCTTCGGCATACAGATAGTATCCCCGATTGAGAATATGCCCGGATCAAAAACACCGATGATATCTCCCGCATAAGCCTCGCTTAAAATCTTTCTCTCATCCGCCATGATCTGCTGCGGCTGGGATAAGCGCAGCACCTTCCCCCCCTGCACATGACGTACTTCTTCCGTCACATCAAACTTGCCGGAACAAATCCTCATAAAGGCTATCCTGTCACGGTGCGCCTTATTCATATTGGCCTGAATCTTAAAGACAAAGGCGGAAAAATCATGTTCCACCGGATCGATCAGTCCGATATCTGCCTTACGCGCAAGGGGCGTGGTCGTCATTTTCAAAAAATGCTGCAAAAAAATTTCCACACCAAAGTTCGTCAACGCCGAGCCAAAGAATACGGGAGTCAGATCGCCCGCCTGTATCTGCACAAGATCATAGGGTGCGCTGGCGCCGTCCAAAAGTTCAATCTCTTCCATAAGCTGCGCCATGTTCTCTTCCCCAATCTGCGCCTTTAATGCCCCTTCTTCTGAAACAGGAATCCTGGTAGCATGTCCCTCCTTCGTTCCCTTCTCCGTATCCGAATAGGTAATGACACACTTGCTCTCTCTCTCATAAACGCCCTGAAAATTCTTACCGGAACCGATGGGCCAGTTGATCGGACAGGTCGCAATCCCCAGCTCCTTTTCGATATCGTCCAGAAGTTCAAACGTGTCATTGGCATCCCTGTCCATCTTGTTGATGAAAGTAAAGATTGGGATATGCCGCATCACACATACCTTAAAAAGTTTACGTGTCTGCGCCTCCACGCCCTTGGATGCATCTATGACCATCACTGCCGAATCTGCCGCCATCAGCGTTCTGTAAGTGTCCTCCGAAAAGTCCTGATGTCCCGGTGTGTCGAGAATGTTGATGCAAAAACCACCATATTCAAACTGCAACACAGAGGAAGTAACGGAAATACCTCTCTCCTTCTCTATCTCCATCCAATCCGAAACTGCATGTCTGGCCGTAGCCTTGCCCTTGACACTGCCCGCCAGGTTAATGGCGCCCCCATATAATAGGAATTTCTCAGTCAGGGTTGTCTTACCCGCATCCGGGTGCGATATAATCGCAAAAGTCCTTCTTTTGTTAATTTCATCCGCATAATTACCCACGTTTTTATCCTCCAGATCATGCTTACAGCATAGATGTTCCGGCAAATTCCGGTTCTATTCCAAAACAGGCAAGCACCGTTGCCCCGATATCCGCAAAAGTCTCCCTGGTGCCCAGATTGCCCGGCGCCACCTTCTCCCCATACATCAAAAACGGCGTATGTTCCCTGGAATGGTCTGTGGACACCGTATATCCCGGATCACAGCCATGATCCGCCGTGATCATCAGAACATCATCTTCCCGCAGCCTGCGGAGCATCTCCGGAAGCTGTTCGTCAAAATAGGTCAGCGCCCTGGCGTAACCGTCAATATCATTCCGATGCCCGTAAAGCATATCATAGTCTACCAAATTGACAAAGCATAACCCTTCAAAATCCCTTTCCAGATATTCCAGGGTTCTCTCAATCCCTTCCTCATTGCCCTTCGTGTAGACGGCTTCCGTAATCCCTCTGCCGGCAAATATATCCTTGATCTTCCCCACGGATATCACATCCATGCCGGCATCCTTAAGCTGATCCAGCATCGTCACAGCCGGCGGTTCCAAGGAAAAATCATGTCTTCTGGGCGTCCTGGTATAATCACCGTTTGCTCCTGTGAAGGGCCTTGCAATCACCCTGCCTACTCCATGTCTGCCTTTTAGGATTTTCCTGGCCATTTTACAATACTCATATAGGGTTTCCACCGGTACCACGTCCTCATGCGCCGCGATCTGGAACACACTATCCGCAGAAGTATAGACGATTAGATTTCCCGTCCTCACATGCTCATCGCCATAATCCCTGATCACTTCCGTGCCGGAATAAGGTTTATTGCACAAAATGCCTCTTCCGGTCGCCTGGCTGAATGCTGTCAGAACCTCCTCAGGAAACCCTTCCGGATATGTGGGCAGGGGCTGGGATGATAAGATACCCGCGATCTCCCAATGCCCTATGGTGGTATCCTTCCCTTTAGATGCCTCCTTCATACGGGCGATCCTGGCCCGCGGTGCCTGCACGCCTTCCCTGCAGGTAACCCCGTCTATATTAAAAAGTCCCAATGCCGCCATATTGGGCATGGAAAAAGCAGAGCTTGAGGACACAGACCGCAGGGTATTTGTGCCTTTATCCCCATACGCCTCTGCATCCTCCATCTCTCCGATTCCAAAGCTGTCCAATACGATCAAAAAAACTCTCTTCATCTTTTGCCTCCATATTCCATAATCTCACAGCACAATATAAGCCGCAAAACGCCATACGAATATATAGTACCATAAAATCATTCACAATGCACCTACTTGTTACCGCACAATCAGGCCGCGCAATCAGGCCGCCCCACTACACTGGCCGCATCGGGCAACATCTCACTGCAAAAGCGCATTGGCGCTCTCATCGCTTTTGTGGGCCTAATCCCCATCCACCGTGCTGATGATAACCGCATCCGCGCTGACTCCGGTCTTACGGATCACGATATCCTCAATCTGCGCGCGCTGTGCCTCTGTAAGTTCCTCGGTATTGACCACCACATCCACGCTTTCACCATCAATGCTGACGACCGCATCGTTAAATCCCTTGGCTTCCAGAAGAATTTCTGCCGCCGTCTCCTTCTCCGCCACATCCGTCATGGCAATCATATTGTTGACGGCCTCCTGCTTCTGTGTCTCACTGATATTGGCATTGTTGATAATCTCCAGAAGCGTTTCCTTGTTTTGTGCCCTGGTCTGCTCTTTCTGCAGCTTTGCACCGGCTAACTCGGAATTCATACCTGCCGAGGTAAACACTGCCTCTCCCGGCACTTCGTCCATCTGTTCTTCCGCCAGTGCTTCAGCCAGTTCCTCATCCACACTGCCACTGTCCACCATGGTAACATCCTCATCAAGACTCTCAATGTCGCTGGATGCCTGCTCAAGATCTTCCTCCGACAGATCCATCAGTGCAGAGTAATCCGACTCTTCCTCAACTCTGCTAAGACCTGACCCGCCATCTGTGGTAACAGTCCCGCTCACAGACATAATCTCTTCATCTGTCACCTTAGTGCCTGCAAAATTCAAATAACCTGCTACCGCAATCATGATTGCAAGCGCCGTGATCATCATTTGGTTCTTCTTGATCATATTTTTCAATTTCTTCTCCCCTTCACTGATTATTGTTTTTCATCTTAACTATTGTTATTTTATTCATGTCTATATCAAATAATACCTGAATTGCTTCGATTATATTCCGGCGTACTTCCGGCTGATCCGCACCCTGAGCAATCACCACCACCCCCTCCACCGCCGGTGTGATAGTCTTGACCACATAGGGAACCTCCTGCCCCCTCTCATCCATCGTATAAATCGTCTTTTTCTCTATCTTGTTCTGCACCGTCCGGCGGCTGCCTCCCGCTGCGTCCGCCTCCGCAGTCTCCATACTGTCTTCCGTACCGTCCTTCGCCAATATTTTCTGTTCTGATTCTTTCAGCGTGATCAAAACCTTCACCTGACCGGCCCCTTCTATATATAGAAGCGATTCCTCCAGCTTCTTCTCCCAGATCTCCACGTAATCCTCACTCCGCTCATCTGTGGCGAACTGTTTTTGCTCACTCATCTTATCATCTTTAATGTCCGATATACCGGACTCTGTTGTACTTTTTTCAACAGGAAGTGAAATCACGCACAAAAGGATCCCCAACAGAATCACGATCAGACACTGATCCTTGCGAAGTTTCTTTCCTCCCATCAGCCTGTCAAGCAGCTTTTTACCATCCTCCAACACAGGTCACCTCCACACCGTCCGGTACGATACCAAGAATCTTGGCAAAAATTTCCTGATACTTTGAAGCCGTTTCTTCCTTTTCCTGTCTTCTTTCCTCTCCAATCACAATATCCTCTATCAGAACAGGCGTTATTGTTCCTTCCTCTTTCGGAGCCATCACGACTACCACCTTCTCAAACTGCAGACCGCTCTCATCCCCGCCCGTCCAGGAGCTGTCGCTCTCCTCAAATATCAGGGATACCGTGCTCACGCAATAGACCTCGCCCGCAATGGCTTGATTGAATGTGGATTTTATTTCTTTCTCCAATTGTTCCACTGCCATATCATCTGCACCCCTGCCAGTCTCCTGCCAAAGGTCTTCCGCCTCATAGTCCTGCATAATCTGCTCCATCCCCGCCTGCCATTCCTGCTCCAATTCCCCCTGAACGGAAATAAAAGGCCGTATAAATAAAAACAATATAATAACACTCGATATTAGTTTGATATATTTTTCATACTGTCTGCCTGGTGCAAAATGTATGACTGCCTGGGCCGCAATCATAAAGAGACCTATTTCCCTGATAGAATCAAGCATCACAATTCTTCCTCACATCATATATCTGCCTGTGGTGTAGGTAATAATCGCAATCTGGATGATAAACATGCCCACAGAAGCAAGGACAATCTTTAACAGCATCAAATTGCCATCGCCCACCCGGTTGGCACAGCCCGTCATGCGTTTGTCACTGACAATACCGATCAACGCCGCACTCAATTTGACCACACAAGACAGCAGAGCCAGTTTCAAAATTGGTATCCCGCACAACACAAGCAATACCAGCGTAATATAGATACCGATACTGTTTTTGACAAGCACCGCAGACCCGACCACCATTTCAAACATCCCCTCCGTCAGTCCCCCTATACCTGGCAGCGCGGACATCGCTTTTTTAAGTGCTGTAGACTGCAAAGAATCTATAACAGGTGATATCATAGCTTGTAAAAGACTAAATCCCGTAATAATCCCCAAGGTCACTTTGATGCTGCCGCCTATCACCTTCTCGATTAATTCCAGCAAAAGTCCCAGTTTCTCTTCCATCCAGATGCCGTTAATGATCGTCAAAAGCACATAGCCGTAAACCAACGGCAAAAGAACTGACAGATATCCCCACTCTATGAAATAGACCACGGCCAACAGCACATGATAGTAGACCGAAGCAGAAACCAGTCCCGAAGTACTTCCCACTACAATCATATAGGTAGGGATATACAGACGGATAAATGTCGTGACACTCTGCAGGATCTCCTGTACCATACCTGCCGCTTCCGTAAAAAACTTAAGAAGCACCGCGATCAACAACAAATAGACAAAATAAAAAGCCAGATCCGATACCTGATGATCCTTGAAAAGGTCTGCAAAATTAGAAAAAAACGCCGCTGCAATCCCCAGGATGATAATGGTAAGAAACAAAATCCGCAGTTCCTCTTTCTGATATTGTATTGCACCCGTTATTCCATTTCCCAATCCCCTTATGGCATCCCACAACTTTCCCTGCATAACACAGGAAAACACTTCCTTGCCGTCAAAGGTAAATTCCGGAAACAGTTGTCCAAAATCCATGGAAACGGCATCCATTTCCAATTCATCCCACACAACGCCTCCTTCCACCATATGCCTTTACCTCCTCATCCCGCAAGCGCCTGTATATTTTCCATCAGGGCCAAAAGCACAGGCATCCCCACCGAAAGAATATAAAGTTTCCCCAGCATCTCTACTTGTCCGGCAACACCGCCATATCCGGCGTCTTTACAGATACCTGCGCAAAATTCACAGGCATAAGTAGCGCCCACAGCCTTTAAAAGCAAGGTAAGAAACTGGTAGTTCTCGTTCAGATATCCCCGAATCTGCTCCATTCCTGTCAATATACTCATAAAATAACGCATAATATATTCCAGGATAATAAGGCAGACGGCAACAGTGATATAGATGCCGTACTCCGCCTTATAACTTTTTACGGACACTGCAAACAGCACCCCCACAATGCCCATCAGCCCAATCTTAACCATATCCATACCTGTTTCCGCCTTTCATCCCTCCTCACAGTGCAAACAGTTCCTGCACCATTAGGAATAAATCATAAATATAAGGAATGATCCAAGTTAAAACAAGAATTAATCCCGCCAGACTGATCAGGAAGGCATGTTCCTCCCTGCCGCTATACTTTAAAACTTGATTTAATATTGTCACCAAGATACCCACCGCCGCTATCTTGAAAATCAGACTTATATTCATGCATCCTCCTCACCAGTTTCCTCACAGCAGCAGAATCGACAAAAGCAGTCCTGCCAGTATACTGACGCTGTGTATCATTTTAGATCTATTCTCATAGGCTTCCTCCGCCTTCCGGCACTTTCCGGCTAACAAACTGACAGCCTGCTCAAACCCAAGCGCCTGACGTGTCTCCTCCTGCAGTCCCAAACAGGCCGGCAGTTGCCGGATGATATCCCTTTCCTCCTCTTGTAAAGGCAGATTCTGCAGACATGTCCCCATCTGGTCTTCCCAGACTTCTCTCAGGCCTGTACCATTTCCCTGCAGCATCTGTTTGTGAATCTCTTTGAAATAAGGTGCATACCAGACATCCACATTATCTGCAAGTATCAGGCAGATTTCCGGCAGCGTATGCTTCCCATAACTGATTTCGTCCTGCATCCTGCGTATGATGCGTATCCACTCCCGCAGATGCCTGATTCGCTCCTGCTCCTGCCTTATTTTCAGTCTGCCAAGTCCCATACAGCCGGCCAGAATACAGAAAATTCCCACTATCTTATACATGGTTTCCCTTCTCTGTCATAGACTCCTTCCACCACACAATACCCGTTTACGCGTTTTAGTATCACATATCTGTCAAACATCCCTTCTTCGATTACATAACGCATGTATTTTTTGTTCTGAATCTCCGAAAGGGAACTGCCATGGATTGTTGCCATCAGTTTACAGCCGCAGCCGCTCGCCATCTGCAGCGCCTCCATATCCCTATCACTTCCCAGTTCATCCACGGCAATTACCTGCGGCGCCATCGATCGGATCAGCATCATCATCCCTTCCGCCTTGGGACAGCCGTCCAGCACATCCGTCCGGCTTCCCACGTCATTCTGCGGGATTCCCATATAGCTTCCTGCAATCTCCGACCGCTCATCCACAACCCCCACATTCACACCCTGGCCATATACAGTTCCATCCGATATCTGCCTGATGATATCCCGCAGCATGGTCGTCTTACCGCCTCCCGGTGGAGAGATCAGAAGTGTATTGCATACTCTGCCCTTTTCATATAGAAAAGGAAGTACCACATCCGCCGCTCCTTTGACCTGATTAGCAATGCGGATATTTAAATACCGTATGTATTTTATATTTCTAATGCGCCCTGTATCCTCCAGGATAACCTGTCCCGCCATTCCTACCCGGTGTCCTCCCTGTATTGTAAGAAATCCCTGTCTGATTTCATCGGCAAAAGCGTAAAGAGAATACTGGCACAAATGCTGGATCATCTCCTCTATTTCCTGCGCTGTGATCTTGACTCCGGCATCCTGCCTGTCCACAATCCGCCCTTCCCCATCCACAAACATCTCCCCGGCTCCAACAACTACCGTCACTGGCTGTCCGGCTCGCAGCCTGATCTCCTGCAGTTTCCCACATAAATCCGCCGTCTCCTGCCAGCGGTGCCGCATCCGTTCCGGAAACATCCGCAAAAGTTCTTCCCTGCGCATTCTCATTCCCCCTTATCTCAATATATGAACCTTTGTCCAGGTTATGACATGAAAATCAAGCTGCTTTTTCCAGAAAAATACGGCAGGAAAAAAGATACAAAAAAAATCTGTAGCATTTTCCTGTAAAAGAGGGTAAAATATGTAGAGACAAATCAGAATAAAAGAGGGATTATATGAAACTGGACATGCATTGCCACACAAAAGAAGGCTCACCGGATGGCAAGCTGGAATTATTGGAGAATATCGCTATCTTAAAAGAAAAAGGCTATCAAGGTATGCTGATCACGGATCACAACTCCTACAAAGCCTACCGTTATTATAAAAAACTGGCTGACAAGCCTGATGATTTCGTTGTATTAAAGGGTATTGAATACGATACTATCAATGCCGGGCATATGTTAGTCATCATGCCGACAGGCGCTAAACTGCCCATTCTGGAATTAAGGGGGCTGCCACTGCTGCTTCTCATAGAAATCGTGCATCTCTACGGCGGCATTCTGGGACCGGCCCATCCCTGCGGCGAGAAATTCTTAAGTATCAAAAACACACTCCGCGGTAACATATCAGATGATATCTATCGTAAATTTGATTTTATCGAAGGATATAATGCCTGCGAGGACGCCGATTCCAACATGCGCGCCATGACACTGGCCGCCCGTTTTGACCTGCCGTGCTTTGGCGGCAGCGATTCCCACAAACCGGACTGCGCCGGATTCGGTTACACTGTCTTACAGGAAAATATTACCTCGGAAACAGAGTTGATAGAATATATCCGGGCGAAGAAACCTACCATGATCGGTGGTCTTCACTACACCCACACCACCAAATCCAAGCTCGGAAAGGTCAACAATGTACTGGTCTATTCCTTTTGGGTATATAACAAATTCCTGGCGCTTTTCCGCCGGAAAGCCCGCAATCTGGAACTGATGGAAGACCAGATTCTGGATTCCATCCGCGCTGCCAAACATAAAAAGACCCGTTATATTGCGCTGGGAGAAGAACACTAAAACAGGACGCTGTCCATCCATTAGAGGCGTCCTGTCTGTCTATTCCCCATTTCTATTTCTTTTTACTGTTTGCAATCTTCTTTAATTCTTCAAACGCATTTTTATATGTCCTGGATTCCATCGTGGGATTGTTCCGGATCATATCCCTTTTATAAAAATCCAACAGCCTGGTCTCATTTTTCTGCCGCTCCAGATACTCACTGAATCGCCCCCGCAGTTCCGCAATCTCTTCCTTCACGCTTTCCCCGTAGGCGGTAGGCACACTCAACAACGTCTCTTTAATCGTAGCAAAACGCTGTTCCAAGGCTTCCGTTATCTCGTTCATTCGAAGTTCCCTGCGTTCTTCCCGCTCCTGCCGCCTCCATTCCTTCTCCTCATTATTGAAAGCCGCAATCACATCCAAACGGCGCTGCATACGCTCCAGCTCCTCCTTCGCACGCTCTATCTTGACCAGGATATCCCGCAGATCCAGGGCTGCCTTAAAGGAAAGCGTAAAGTCTGCCACAATATAGATGGTGAGAAGAACCGTCACCCAGGCCAGCACCCGACCCGGTATCAACAATACCTTCTGCTCAATCGGCGTATGTATCACTCTTGTCATTAAAACGGTAAAAAATCCCCAGACAATAGAAGACCTTAAACAAATATAACCCTGATAATTAAAGGGTCTGTTGGAGTAATCCCAATATCTCATCTTAAAGAGTGCTTCCATCACTACACCAGTCACATACTCCAATGCAGTTGCGCCAATAACACCTGCTATGTATGTTAAAAGGACATTATCCCGAAACGGCATCGATACCACAAGCATCATAATAGCGCCGCTCCCATAAAGCGGCAGGAACGGCCCTCTCATAAATCCCCTGTTTACCGGCTTTTTGGATTTTATAGAGACAAAAGCAGATTCAAAACACCAGCCAAAGAAACAATACATATAAAAGAAAAACAACCACTGAAATCCATTATATCCAAACATCAAACCATACTCCTGTATATTATGTTAACTTATATACTCCTAATGGTAAACCTCCACACAGATTCTCAGCTTTCCCTTGCGGGTTTCTCCCTGCTCCCCCGTGTAAATAAATCTGCCGAATCCCCGCACCGTTACTGCATCGCCCGGCTTCAACAGATAACTTCCATTCTCCATCAGCCTGCCATTGATAAATATCTTGCCAGACCCAAACAATTCCTGGCTCTGGCTTCTCGCCATATTGTAGAGTTTGGAAATCACTCCGTCAATCCGCTGGGAAGCCACCGATACCGTCACACTCTCCAACGAAGGCACCGCAAGCTGTTCCGGAACAGCACTGACAACACATCTCACCTTAGTCCGCCGAACCTGCTCCAGATGCTCCGTCAGATAAGGAGAAATCGCATCCTGACAGAACAGATATGCCGCCTTATCCTGTACAAAAATATCTCCTACCGTATCCCTCTCAATCCCCAGGTTCATGATCGCACCCAGAAAATCCCTGTGCGTCAGGTTCTCTGCAAATTTCAGATTCAGGGGTTCAATCCGCAGACAATGAATGGGGTAATCTTCCACATAGCCAAGACTTTCCTCATTCCCAAACCGGATCATCTTACGCTCACACAGCGGACTGCCTCCCTCCATCCCGCAGCCAGCATAGGACAACTGGCCGCTGATCTCATGATAAGCCTGCTGCTCAGAAAGCCCCAGAAACGGAGTAAAAGTGTAAACACCTTGGCTGTAGGAACGTTTGGCCAGTTCCAACAGGCGTTTTTTAATCTTCTGTAAATCCTTATCCGCTTCCATCACACGAAACTTATGACCTCTTCTTTCGGCGCTTTGGTCTTTTCTACACTGACAGCGTGTAATATCGGGCCTTCCCCCTGATAGTCCGCAAAGTATTCCTTCTCCACCCTGGCCGTTACCCGCACCCACTGCTGATTCTGCAGGGAATCTGCCTTCTCATACTCGCAGGCATATCCCAGAAAAGCCATATCCTCCGCACAGCAGGTCATCGCCATACGCCCCGGCACAAAATACCCCTTAGGAAACTGTTCCGGCTTTAAAACCATTGCCACAAAGCGGATTGTCTTACCCTCATAGCGTTCTAAATGATCCAGGGAATCCAGATACCAGATACCATAACTCTCGTTATCTAATTCGATGACCGGCGCCTTTAAGTCATAAGGCAGATCCTCCTCCATAATCTCATTGATCTCCCCATTGGCATCCTCAAAGACAATCTCCGCCTTGGGATTGATGGCCTTGATATTGCGCTTATAACTGCCAAGATCCTGTATCCCGTCACAGCGGTTGAAAATTATCAATTCCGACTTGCGGATCTGCTCTGCCAGCAGGGATTTCATATTGGTGAAATACATTGGAAAAGTAGAGGCGTCAATGGTGGTAATCTGCTGTTCTACCTTCCAGTGCCAGGGCAGTTTCATCTCCTTATAGTTCCACATGCCGTTATATTCGATGAGGATACGCTCCGGCTTATATTTCTTTTCCAGTTCAATCAGTCTGTTAGGGGTAAAATCTGCCTCCTCCTCTATCAGCACCAGTTCTGTATGGCTCTGTTTTAGAAGGTCGGCCTCATATTCGTTTTCCCCCTCCTCGCAAAGGATCAACAGCGTCTTCCCACGTATCTGAAAATAAGGCTGTGCCAATGTATAGGTGATAAATTCTGTTTTACCGCTCTCCAAAAATCCGTTGATCACATAGACCGGTTTCATACAATTACTTCCTTCCTGCTATTTCTGAAATAATGCTGCCAGTTTGTCCTCTTTCAGCTTTGAGCCAATGACACAGAATTTGCCTGTCACATCCGGTTTACCGCTCCTGACATTTCTCTCCTCAGGCACATAGTCAAAATAAATCCAGCCGCCGTCTGTGGAAGGCACCATACCTTTCGCACGAAGCACTAGCCCGTATTCTTCTTCCTTATCCAATTCTTCCAGAATATGCTCGATCTCTTCTTGGCTGTAGACCGAAGGTGTCTCAAGTCCCCAGCTTGTAAAGACCTCATCCGCATGATGATGGTGATGATGCCCCTCATGATCGTGATCATGGTGACAGCACTCGTGGTCATGATCATGATGGTCGTGGCCCTCGTGGCCTTCTTCGTGATCATGGTGGTGCTCGTGGTCTTCATGCCCATGCTCATGGTCGTGATGATGCTCATGCTCATCATGGTCATGGTGACAGCACTCGTGCTCTTCCCCGTCATGATGATGGTGATGATGCTCCTCGTGCTTCCTCATCACTTCCTGCATCAGCTCTGCCTCCAGATCCTTGGCTCCCTCAATGGTCTCCAGAATATCCTGCCCCGCCAGTGCATCCCAGGGCGTGGTGATAATGGTCGCCTTCGCATTATGCTCCCGGATCATCTCCACACAGGCCGCCAGTTTCTCCTCACTCAATTTATCTGTCCTGCTTAAGACTACGGTACCGGCATGCTCTATCTGATTGATAAAGAACTCACCGAAATTCTTGATATACATTTTACATTTGCAGGCATCCACTACGGCTACCG
>CAYUKT010000007.1:13435-18651 GCA_964445285.1 uncultured Bacteroides sp.
ATGGCATCCTGCACCGCTTTCATGACATCGGAAAGCTTTCCCACACCCGAGGGTTCGATCAGTATCCGTTCCGGCGAATAAGTATCCAGGACTTCCTTGAGAGAAGCGCCGAAATCACCCACCAGGGAACAGCAGATACAGCCTGAATTCATCTCCTTGATCTCAATGCCGGCCTCCTTTAAGAAACCACCGTCAATGCCGATCTCACCAAATTCGTTCTCAATCAGCACTACTTTCGTATCCGCCAGCGCCTCCTTTAAAAGTTTTTTGATCAATGTCGTTTTGCCGGCTCCCAGGAATCCGGAGACGATATCAATTTTTGTCATGATTACACCTTGCCTTTCTTACCTTTTTCAACTCTCAGAGATTCATCCAAGAATCCTGAAACATCTTTTTATGTTCCATAACAATGCCGCATTTTACTCTAAATTCAACTTCTTATCCATCACATACCAGGTGATCAGATAAAACACCACACTGTATATAATGCCCGACACCAGCATACTCTCCCAGCCGTAAAACTCCATCTCATAGCTGTCATTCCGAGCCAGCGCAATTACAAAGACAAAATAAATCCCCGTAAAGATTTTCTGTACCACATAGATTCCAAAATAATAAAGCACTGAGAAGAGCAGCTTGTGATTCGCGGAAAGCTGTCCCAAAGAGATACACGCCGTCACCTTTAACAATTTGGCAAACAGATTAAACAAAAGCGCTATAAAAGTCATAACCATCGCAAATCCCTTCAACTGCGCATTATCAGCAATTGCCAGAGATATGATTATATCCAAACTCTCCGTTATTGTTTCAAGCAGCTCACCATTCGATGCAATCAGCACCACCACCGACAGGTACATCACTGCCTCACACAGAATAATCCACAGGGCACTCACCAGGACTTTGGCGATAATAATGTGATGCTTATCTACCGGCAGTGTATGTAAAAGATAGCCCTGGTCACTGTAGGTAGATGTATAAAAACGGTACACCAGAAAAATTGCCACACCGATCACCATCGCAAACATACTCAGCACATAGGTCCCCATCACCATAATCGCTATGAACTGCAGCATGCTGTCTTTGTCATATGCGAAAAAGTCAAGTTTCACAGTAATATCCGCGATGATCGTCATCACCACGATCATCAGATTCGCTATACACAGAAATTTCCAGGTGGCCTTCCACTCATATTTCATTAATTTTCCTAACATGCGAACACCTCCCTGAAGAAACGGTCTATGGACTTGTGCTCGTTCTGCCTGATCTGCTCCGCGCCGGCCTGCAGTACGATACTTCCGTATTTAATAAACACCACTTCGTCCAGTATATTCTCCACATCCGAGATCAGATGCGTGGACAGAAGGATGGAAGCGTTCCTGTTATAATTGCTTACAATGGTATGCAGGATATAATCCCTGGAAGCCGGATCCACGCCGGCAATGGGCTCATCCAGAATATACAGATCCGCATCCCTGCTCATGACCAGGATCAACTGCACTTTTTCTTTCGTACCTTTGGAAAGATTCTTCAATCTTTCGTTGGGCTGGATCTGTAAACGCGACAACATATCATAGGCCCTGTCCATCCGGAAATCGGGATAAAAGTCCTGAAAATAATGCACCACTTCTATCACTTTCATACCTGGGTTCAAATAAGTCCGCTCCGGCAGATAAGAAATCCGGAATTTCGTGTCAATCCCCGGTCTTTGCCCATTGATCAGGACATCCCCTGCTGTCGGCTTCAAAAGTCCGTTCATAATCTTAATAAGGGTGGTCTTTCCGCTTCCATTAGGCCCCAGCAGTCCGATGATCCTGCTGCGCTCAAGATTTAAATAAATCTGATTGAGGGCTATTTTTCTCCCGTAGGTCTTGGTCAACCCCATACACTGTACTATTGGTGCCATATATTCCCTCCTTCGTCTCTCACGAAATTGTGATCTTATACTCTGCGGTAAATTCGGCGCCCGCCGCAAGTTCCTGTCCCCACTCGCGCTCCTTTAATTCTCCTGCAAAATCTGCGCTGTCGCACCGGCCATACCAAGGCTCGATACAGATAAAAGGTGCGTTCTTTCCCGGCGGTGACCAAACCCCAAATAAAGGCGCGTCAAACGCTACCGTAAGATATGCTTTCCCATCCGGTCCGGCCAACGCCACACTCTGGGCCTGATGATTCTCGATCACCAGCGCGTCACCGTCAAACAAATGCTCCGTAACGGGAAGGTATCCGTCTTTCAGTTTGTATATATTTTTCTTTCCGTTTATCAGGCCATTCTCAATACAGGATGATACCACCTGATCCTTCCTGTCAAACAGAACCTGATACTCTGTCTGCTTTCTGCCCGCATCAATGGGACATAAAAAGCCCGGATGTCCTCCTATGGAAAAATACATGGTTTCCTGTCCCGGATTCTTTACCCGCCATTTCACCACTACCGTACAGCCGACAAGTTCATAGCCAATCTCCAAAGCAAAAGGATAAGGATATTTAGTAAGCGTCTCTTCATTGGATTCCAGCCGGAACCAGATTTCCGTGGCCACCTGGCTTTTTAGCTGAAATTCCATGTCCCTGGCAAACCCATGCTGACCCATGGGAAATTCTTCGCCTTTTGTCCGATAGACACCATTCTTCAGGCCTCCCACAAAAGGAAACAGAACCGGTGAAGTCCTCTTCCAGTAGGCAGGATCAGCCTGCCACATATACTCCCTGCCCTGTGCTACGCTTTTCAGGGACTTTAATTCCGCCCCCAGACTATCCACCTGTATGGTTATCTTTTCATTACTGATCTGAAATAATGCCATGGTAATCCCCTTTCTGTCTCCCTCTGCTATAGTCCCTTAAAAATACCTATCTTATATATTTTATCACATTTTATTACAAAGGTATATCCTCGATTTTGTATACTTTATTGGTCTGTACTCATTTCTGTGACACTTCCGGAAGCTCCCCCGCTTTTTTCTGCAGTTTATGACACAAAGTAAGGGTCTGTGTATGATAAGAATGTCTGGGAAGTTCCTCCGCCATCAACTGCAGACGGACTGCAAGCCGCTCCAGCAAATAGTCCTCATCCATCTTGCGGATCCGCCTGCTCTCACCAATCTGATAGGACTTGTTCTGCCAGATATAGGGAATGAGAAACCCGGTCACATAGCCTTTGCGGTTCATCACATACTCTTCCCCTCGCTTTAAATAAGCCTCCACAATACAGATATAATCTTCCGGCAATCCTTCCCCGGTTTCTGCCTGTACCGCACTCTCCCACTGCCACATATCCTTCTGCGCCGTAATCTCCTCATGCGCATATTCCACGTAGCCGAACTCCCAGTGGGCATCAAATCGTTGATGCTGCTTTTCCCAGTCGCTAAAAACCGGACTGATCATGTCATAAAACATCTCCGTATGCCTGCCGATCTCCTCCTGACAGACCGTCTTCACCATAAGCTCCGGCTCCCTGACCCTGGGCGGCTCTTTCCCGGTTTCCGTCCACTCTGTCTTAATCTGGTTATCCAAAAGATATTGCAGGAACTCCCTGGCGCCCGCCATATTCATTTCAAGTTTACATAACTTTTCTCCTATCAGATCATAGACCGTGATACATTCCACATGTGGTTCTTTCTTATTCCCTGATAATCCCAATTTACAATATCCAATATCATTCAGTGAAAATTCTCTTTTCTTTCCAATAGAGTTAACATAACATATTTTCATCTCCTCCACCATCAGACGGCGGTGAAAATACATGGCGCACACAAGAATCCCACAGGCCATCATCATTGCCAGAACCACAATAAACACCGGACGATTTCCCCCTGCCGATGGATAACGAAGCCCCATCACCAAAATGAACAAGACAAATCCGATGACAAAAATCCCGCCTGCCAGCACAATTCCATGTTCTTTTACCTGAAAACTGATCTTCTCTTCCTGTTCCATCTTTATCCTCATTCCGGAATACTTCTCTCCAGTACTTCCTCCCAGGCCTCCTCCACGGCCGGAAGCGGCACTGCCGCAATCTCATTTCTCTGCGTTCCGCCGGTGAGCATGCCGATAAAATGCCCATAACCATCAAAAACACCCCCGCCCGACATACCCGCCTTGGCATAACTATATCCATACAACATTTTATTGTTAAATTCATCTATATACTCTGATTTGTTTTCCACAGTACCCTCATGATACTCTGCATCGCCTATCTCCCTGCCGGCTCCCACACAGAACAGGACGTCCCCTGCTGACAGCTGTTCATAAATATCCACATCGGTACTCACATGACGCAACGACTCCAGCGCCTCATAACCAAGTGCTTCCCTGTTCACTACAAGGAATCCCACATCATAAACATCGGAAGCACCGAGCACCCTGGCATTGACAAAGTATCCTTTGGAAAAATGAATGAATCCAAGCATATCGTCCCAATATTCCAGCACATGCGCATTGGTGGCAATGATCACCGAATCATTTGTAAACTGCCAGATCACACCGCTGCCATAAGCGTTCCCCATATTTACCCGCACTACACAGTCTTTTACCATTTCATAAGCCCTGGGAAGATCCTCTTCCTCCAGCGTCCCACATTCCAAAAGTCCCAGCGCCACTAGTCCCTCATAGATATCTTGGTCATTCACGGCCTGGATCAGATGGGGCGGCACGGAAGATTCTTTGGCCTGCACCATCTGCGGTCTGCCCAAAATGCACAGCGCAAATATGATAACATATATTATTTTATTCTTCATATCCTCTGTAATCTGCATACTGCAGCTGCTCCTCCACTGGATTCACCATCATTTCCCTCCATTGCAAGGGGCACAGGAAACACCCATTTTCCCCTCCCTGCGGGAGAAGAATTCCTGCTTCCTGTGCCCTGCGCTTTTATCTGTCTGAAAATAAGCAGAACGATAAGCCGGGTTATGTCGCGAATGATCATCTATCTAGGATCTTCGTTACCGAAGACCTCAAGCGGCCTACCTGAAAGCAGACCGGGCCGGCCTGTCGCTTTCTGTTTGGTCTTGCTTCGGATGGGGTTTACACAGCCTGCCCCGTTACCGGGGCAGCGGTAGTCTCTTACACTGCCATTCCACCATAACCGTGGACTTCCACATTCGTGGAAGTCCCGAAGCCGCTTCGCGGCTTCACCACAGCACTGCCTGCGCAAAACTGTGAGGCTGTTTCTTTTCTGTTGCACTGGCCTTGGAGTCGCCTCCACCGGACGTTATCCGGCA